>DAOUSD010000149.1 GCA_030627405.1 Deltaproteobacteria bacterium | reverse complement strand
ATTCCGGTTCCGGAGGCGGCCCAAAGACTAAAGATCTAATCTTCCTCAAAGAGCTTATCGAGGCGGGAAAGATAAGATCGGTCATAGATAGACGCTATCCCTTGGAGGAAATTGTCGAGGCTCACCGGTATGTCGAAAAAGGACACAAAAAAGGACATGTAGTCATAACTGTGGAACATAATGATAAAACCTAACAAGGTAACTGTACAGGACAATTTAAATAATAAAAAGAAAAGGTGAAAAAAATGGAAAATATAGTAATGAAATCTCTATTGATTTTGTATTCATACCATCACAATAATACTGAAAAAATCGCTAACGTCTTTGCAAAAGTTCTTGATGCACAAATAAAAACGCCGCAGCAAATAAATCCAGAAAAGCTTCAAGAGTATAGCCTAATAGGCTTCGGCTCAGGGATAGATAGTGCAAAACACCATAAAGTTCTGCTTGACCTTGCCGATAAACTACCACAAGTCACCAACAGGAACGCATTCATTTTCTCAACCAGTGCAATTATGGGAAAAGCCAAAGTTGCCAAAGATCACTCGACGCTTAGAGAAAAACTGCAATCCAAAGGTTACTTGATTGTTGATGAATTTAGTTGTAAAGGTTTTAACACAAATAGTTTCCTTAAATTATTTGGGGGAATGAACAAGGGTAGACCTAACGCTCTAGACCTCAAAGATGCGGAAGAGTTTGCTCAGAACCTGAAGCGGAACCTGCAAAAGAAGTGAAACAAGACGTTGGGTTTCACAAACTTTATTTTAGTGAACTATATTGAGAATGAGCAAATCAAAGCAATCTCGGAGAGAACACATGAAAGCAATTGTATGGACAAAATACGGATCACCGGATGGTCTTCAGCTCGAAGAGGTAGCCAAACCTACTTCCAAGACCCGGGTACCCGCGGACCGTTAGGCGAAATATCGCCATATATTATACGAGGGGTAAGTTATGAGAATTGAACATGTTGCTATCTGGACAGGGGATCTAGAGCGTTTAAAAAGATTCTATACTAAATATTTTAACTGCATAGCAGGTAATAAATATCGTAATGAGTCAAATAATTTTGAGTCATACTTTTTATCTTTTGATAACAGCGCTCGTCTTGAATTAATGCAAATGCCATCAATACCTAACAATTTAAATGATCCAAAGATACAATATGAAGGAATTATCCACATTGCTATATCAGTTGGTAGTAAAGAAAATGTGGTTAAAATTACTAAAAAGCTACGATCTGATAAATATACAATTGTAAGCGAGCCGCAAACAACAGGCGATGGGTATTTTGAAAGCTGTGTGCTTGATTCAGATGGAAATCGAGTAGAAATAACAGCTTGAGGGGGGGGTAATACTTCGGATAACATCAGATACGAGCTGCCCCAGGGCTTAATGTCCTCGCTATGCTCGAGAAAACGTCTCATATCCGAAAACATTAGGTAAAATCGCATAAGATGTCAAGGGGACGGTTGTTAATGCTTAATAATTCGATAACTTTTTCTAACTTTTTTATAAAGGGCTGATAAATCCAGGTTCTCAACGTCTTCTCATTTTCTCTTCTCCTTTAATTTTTTACCTTATTTTCTGCCTAATTTCAAACGAAAAAAGATTATTTGTAAAATAAAACCAAAGTATCAGCATTTCCTTTTGCTTGCAACCCGTAACCTAAATATTTGGCCGAGCGACTAACAGACAGATAAACTATATTTTCTTAAATTTTGCATCTCCTAACTATTTTTAAAAAAAGAAGGATTTTATCAATCTTTTGTTGTATTAATATTAAGTAAGGTGATAAAAAATAAAGAAGACCAATTCTTTGTAACACTGGTGGCGATTCAATAAGGTAAATATATATTCTTGAAGTGTGTCAAATAACCGTCCCCCGTCCCCTGCGGACACTTTAAGTGCGAAAGTTGTGAAAAAATATTTCATTTTAGTATAGACTTCAATTCCCGGTTTTAAAATTATTGACAAGAACGTATATTTCAAAGGCATATGTCTAAAGTGCCTTTCAAATATAAATAACAATGATTAAAAGGATTAAAAGGAGGAAATATCATGAAGGCAAAAAGCAAATGTCCGGTAACGGGCAGGACTGGAAATGACACTGCAGGCGGTGGCACTTCGAACAAAGACTGGTGGCCAAATCAGTTAAACCTCAAGATCCTTCATCAGCACTCACACCTGAGCAATCCGATGGGCGAGTCGTTCAACTATGCTGAAGAATTCAAAAAACTCGACCTCGAGGCTCTAAAGAAGGACCTTTATGCGTTAATGAATGACTCGCAGGATTGGTGGCCTGCTGATTACGGTCACTATGGACCACTCTTTATCCGGATGGCGTGGCATAGCGCAGGTACCTATCGAATAAGTGACGGCCGCGGAGGCGCGGGATCTGGCTCTCAACGCTTGTCTCCACTCAACAGCTGGCCAGACAACGTTAATCTCGACAAAGCACGCCGTTTGCTCTGGCCAATTAAACAGAAATATGGCAAGAAGATTTCCTGGGCTGACCTTATGATCCTTACTGGTAACTGCGCCTTAGAGTCTATGGGATTAAAGACCTTCGGTTTCGCTGGTGGGCGCGAGGATGTCTGGGAGCCGGAAGAGGACGTTTACTGGGGTTCTGAAAGCGAGTGGCTTGGAGACAAACGCTATTCTGGTGACCGGGAACTTGAAAATCCCCTCGCCGCCGTCCAGATGGGCTTAATCTATGTGAACCCGGAAGGGCCGAACGGTAACCCGAATCCGGTTGCCTCCGGTCGGGACGTTCGAGAGACCTTTGCACGTATGGCCATGAATGACGAAGAAACTGTCGCTCTTGTCGCAGGCGGTCACACCTTTGGCAAATGCCATGGTGCCGGCCCCGCTTCCCATGTGGGCCCGGAACCTGAGGCCGCTCCTATCGAAGAGCAAGGCCTCGGCTGGAAGAGCAGCTTTGTTAGCGGTAAAGGCGGCGATACGATCAGCAGCGGCATAGAGGGCGCCTGGAAACCGAATCCGATCAAATGGGACATGGGTTATCTCAAGGTGCTGTTCAAATACGATTGGGAGCTGGTCAAGAGCCCGGCAGGCGCGCATCAGTGGTTGGCCAAGGATGTGGCCGAAGAGGACATGGTGGTTGATGCTCACGACCCGTCGAAGAAACACCGGCCGATGATGACCACGGCGGACCTCTCCCTTCGCTACGACCCGAAATACGAGCCGATCGCGCGGCGCTACCTACAGAACCCGGAGGGATTCGCGGATGCCTTCGCTCGCGCGTGGTTCAAGCTGACTCATCGTGATATGGGTCCTCGCTCGCGCTATCTCGGTGCCGAGGTTCCCAAAGAAGAATTGATCTGGCAGGACCCGGTGCCCCAAGTCGATTATGAATTGATTAACGAGCAGGATATCGCAGACCTTAAAGGCAAGATCATTTCTTCTGGCTTGTCTGTCTCCCAGCTGGTCTCAACGGCTTGGGCTTCAGCATCAACGTTCCGCGGTTCCGATATGCGTGGTGGGGCGAATGGAGCACGAATACGTCTTGCACCACAGAAAGATTGGGAAGTCAACCAACCAACCCAACTGAAGACTGTGCTTCAGATCCTTGAGGGAATCCAAAAAGAGTTCAACAGCGCGCAGTCCGGCGGGAAGAAGGTGTCACTCGCCGACTTAATTGTCCTGGGTGGATGCGCGGGTATAGAGCAAGCTGCAAAGAATGCCAGTCACGATGTTACTGTTCCCTTCACGCCCGGACGTACTGATGCATCGCAGGAGCAGACTGATGTTCAGTCATTCAAAGTGCTCGAGCCAGTTGCAGACGGATTCCGTAACTATCTTAAAGCCAAATATTCGGTATCAGCAGAAGAACTGTTGCTTGATCGTGCACAACTTCTGACATTGACCGCTCCTGAAATGACCGTTCTCGTTGGCGGTATGCGTGTCTTAAATACCAATTACGGACATTCCCAGCACGGAGTCTTTACCAAGAGACCGGAGTCACTCACGAATGACTTTTTCGTGAATCTTCTTGATATGAGTACAACTTGGAAGGCGAAAGATGAAGGCGAAGACGTGTTCGAGGGTCGTGATCGTGCGACTGGTGAGCTCAAATGGACCGGCACCCGTGTTGATCTCATCTTCGGTTCAAACTCCCAACTCCGGGCTATTGCAGAAGTCTATGCATGTGAAGATGCTCAGAATAAGTTCTTGCATAATTTCGTATCTGCCTGGAATAAGGTGATAAATGCAGATCGGTTCGACCTTGCCTGAATCGCCTCATAAATGACTTTGAGGGTTTATAAAAGACAACAGAATGCATATGGTTACAATGAAAGAAAAATAGAGGGGTCAGCCTGTTGAGATCTGACCCCTTTTATGCTCTATATTACATTTCAAATCTCTGAACCAGATTCTGTTCGATCCATTTTAGGTCTTCGTCCATGTATAATCTGTCTTTTTCTTCCTCATCATTTTCCCCTCTGTATGATTCCGGATTAAGATAATTAGCTTTCAAGGAGGCAACCAACCAGCCGGCGGGATTTATTACATTCCTCTTTATCTGGAGAAGGTCTATTTTTTCCTCGATATCCTCTAAGGAATAATTTAAGATTATTTTATCAATTGATTTTTTATCCAGATTTAATTTTTCTAATTCTTCTTTTATCCTTTCTGTCTTTAGAGATTTTCTATTATTTACAATTACTTTCTTGAGATTATTTTTATTAGAACAAGGAGATTCCACTATTCCGGAGACGATTTCTTCTTTTTCTTCCGGTAATTTTTCTGCAGGAGGATGAAGAACATTTTCTTTATCTAATAAGACTATCTGATAAAGATTGTGGTCATATCCTCCGGAGGTAGATCTTTGTTTTACTACTTTTTTAATTAAACCGAATTTTATTAAAGTATTGCGGTACCTGATTAAGGTTTTGGTGGTAGTACCCAGTCTCTTGTTTAGAGTCTTAATAGAAGGCCAGGCGGTGTCCTTTCCTTTATGACAGTAACTAAGTAGTTGAATATAGAGCACAGTTGGGCCAATGCCGATGGTGCTTACCCATTGAGCCAAGAAGTAGTCCTGGATAGTAGTGTAAGAATTAGTTTTATTAACTGGTATTTTTCTTTCCATAGTTTTTACCTTTCATTGAGTAGTTTTTTAATTACAGGTTTCGGGTTGCAAGATTACATCTAGCGTATAGCGTATTCCCCCCTCTACTTATATAGATACAAAAAGGGGGTAAAAAAGCAACCTATTGAAGGAAAATAATTTAAAAAAATTACCTCCCCTACTTAGTAAGAGCAAAAAAGAGGTCATTTTACAACGCTCTAACAAAAAAATTTGAAAAATTTTAACAGCAACAGCAACAGCAGGGTAAAAATTCCACCCTAATGTTGTTGTTGTTATATTTGTTACTGTTAATACTTGTTGTTGTTAGTGTGGAAAAATTCCACTAGGGGGTGTGGAGAATTTCCACT
>DAOUSD010000099.1 GCA_030627405.1 Deltaproteobacteria bacterium | reverse complement strand
GAAGAACTCAGGTCATTTATGCTTCATTACAATTTCCCGCCTTATTCAGTTGGTGAAACAAGGCGAGTTGGCGGCCCAAGCCGAAGAGATATAGGACATGGCGGGCTGTCAACCAGGGCTATTGAAAAAGTGCTTCCAGATAAAAAAGACTTTGATTATACAATTCGTATAGTATCAGAAGTGTTGGAGTCAAACGGCTCTTCATCAATGGGTACCGTATGTTCAGGAATTCTGGCCCTTATGGACGGTGGAGTCCCGATTAAATCACCTGTTTCCGGAATTGCAATGGGACTTGTAAAAGAAGGAGATGATGTGATTATCCTGTCGGATATACTTGGCGATGAAGATCAAGCCGGAGACATGGATTTTAAAGTTGCCGGCACATGTGACGGCATAACAGCCTTACAGATGGATATTAAAATTCACGAACTTTCAAAGGATATAATGCAGAAAGCTCTTGAGCAGGCGCGTACCGGCAGGCTTTTTATTCTTGATAAGATGCTGGAAGCTCTAAAGGAACCCCGCAAGGAAATTTCCACTCATGCTCCTAAAATAATTACCATAAAGATTAGTCCCGACAAGATACGAGAAATAATAGGGCCTGGAGGAAAAATCATTCGGGCAATGCAGAGTGAGACAAATACCAGAATAGAAATAGATGATACGGGCACTGTTAAAATTGCCGCAGTTTCCGAAAAAGACGCAGATGCAGCATTGGAAATGATCAAGGAAATCACAAGAGAGCCCGAAGTCGGAGTTATTTATGAAGGTACTGTAGTAAAGATAATGGACTTTGGGGCATTTGTACAGATAATGCCCAACGTAGATGGACTTGTACATATTTCTCAACTCGCTCCCCATCGCGTAGCAAAAGTTACAGATATAGTTAAGGAAGGAGACAAAATAAAGGTTAAGGTTCTTGAAGTAAAAGACGGGAAGATACGCCTGAGTCGCAAAGCAGTTATAGAAGAGGAAAAAAATGGATGAAATAGCAAATAAAACCATTCTTAATAACGGCATCAGGATTTTATCCAAAAAAATACCTCATGCTCGCAGTGTTTCAATGGGAGTCTGGGTAAATGTAGGAGCCAGGGATGAAACTCTATCAGAAAACGGGCTTTCCCATTTTATTGAACACATGATCTTTAAGGGGACAAAGAAACGTTCAGCTCTTCAGATAGCCAAGGAATTTGACTCTGTCGGCGGGAATACAAACGCTTTTACAACCATGGAAAATACCTGCTATCATGCGAAGGTAATGGATACACACTTGGAAACCATGACTGATATTCTTTCTGATATATTTTTATACTCAACATTTGAATCAAAAGAGGTTGAAAAAGAACGGACAGTTGTATTCCAGGAAATTGGAATGACCGAAGACACCCCGGAAGAATACATCCACATACTTTCAGGAAATACTTACTGGGGAGATAACCCTTTGGGACAATCAATACTTGGTCCTCGAGAGAACATTTTAAATTTTGATTCTGAAACCATCAGGAAATTTTTTTCCCAGCTTTACCAGCCCGAACGTATCTTCATATCTGCCGCAGGTAACATAGAGCATGATCACTTTGTCAATTTAGTAGGACAACAATTTGAATCAATTAATGCAGGCAATAGCTTCCCTGCTCGTGTATCCCCAACCGGCCAATCTAAAGTTACCATTCATTCCAAGGATCTTGAGCAGATTCATATCTGCATGGGCATAAAAGGCTTGTCAATTACCGATCCAAGGCGTTATGCCTTTTCACTGATTAATACCATACTCGGTGGAAACATGAGCTCAAGACTCTTCCAGGAAATTCGTGAAAATAGAGGGCTTGCCTACTCGGTTTACTCTTTTATTTCATCTCATGTCGATACAGGTATGTGCGGAGTCTACGTTGGGGTCGATCCTAAAAATGCCAAAGAAACCATAGAAATCAGCCTGAATGAGATATTCAAACTTAAAAAAATACCTGTTGATTCAACTGAGCTGCGAAGTGCAAAGGAATATACAAAAGGTAACCTTATGCTTGCATCAGAAAGTATCGACAGCCAGATGGTTCGGTTAGCTCAGAATGAAATCCATTTTGGTCGTTATATTCCTTTACAGGAAGTTGTGAATAAAATAGAAGAAGTCACAGCAGATGATATTATTGATTTGGCATCAACTCTTTTTGATAATGACCAGCTTGCAATTACCATACTTGGCCCTGTTCCCGACAAAAAGGAATACGAAGATATATTAACCGCTCACGGTTAACGGTTGATCAAAGCATAAAACCGTGAACCGTAAACTGTGAACCGTGGACCATGAACCATATTCCTACTATTAAACTGCTTCGCATTAGACCAAACGATGATGCGGATATACATCTACCGCGCTACATGACCCCACACTCTGCAGGAATGGATATATATGCAGCCGTCAAAAAAGATATCGTTCTTGAAAAAGGCGAAATCGCTTTGATTCCCACAGGTTTTGCCATGGCCATTCCAGAAGGATTTGAAGCTCAGATCCGCCCAAGAAGCGGATTGGCGGTTAAGCATGGTATCGGCCTTATAAATTCACCTGGTACAATTGACTCTGACTATCGAGGAGAGGTAATGATCCCGGCTATAAACCTCGGCACCAAAAAATATACTCTTAAAAGAGGTGACAGAATTGCCCAGATGATCATAAAAAGAGTTTATCATGCCAGGATTGAAGTTGTAGAACAATTAGATAAAACTGTTCGCAACACCGGAGGCTTCGGACACACCGGAAAATAATATTGAGACCTTAGAAAAAATTTCTTTTTGTCAGAAATTTAAATGCCCGCCACCTCTGATTGTTAACAAGTTGCTTTTGAGTTTTCAAATTTCTGTTTGTAAGACCTAATTTGAAAGTTGGATTATATGACTGCCGAGCAATCAATTTTGAGCAATTCAACTAAGAATTGCAACTATAATTTGGCAGTATGCATGCTGGCGAGCGGCAGCAAGGGAAATGCTGTTTTTATTTCCAACGGCTCCACCTCAATACTTGTTGATGCGGGTCTCTCGGGGATAGAAATTGAACGCAGGCTAAGATCAACAGGGCTTAATCCGGAAGATCTTGATGCTATCCTCGTATCTCATGAACACAGCGACCATATCCAAAGCGTAGGGGTACTTTCACGCCGCTTTGACCTGCCTGTATATATAAACAGCAAGACAATAAAAGCCGCCTCATCTCAGTTAAAAAATATTAAAGACATAAGAAGCTTTGAGTGCGGTTCAGCGTTTATGTTAGAAACGCTGTCCCTGCATCCATTTTCAATATCCCATGATGCGGAAGATCCTGCCGGTTTCACCATAAAACAAAATGGTTCAAAGATCGGTATCGCAACAGACCTTGGCATCGTTACTTCCATGGTTAAAGAGCATCTTAAAGACTGCTCGCTACTGATCCTCGAAGCAAACCATGATCAGACTATGCTCGCAAACGGGCCATATCCCTGGCCTCTAAAACAACGTGTCAAGAGCCGAACCGGACACCTTTCAAACGAAGATTCGAAAAATCTTTTAAATGAAATCAAACACAATAAACTGGAACACGTAATTCTTGCCCATCTGAGCGAAACAAATAATACCCCTGAAAAAGCATTAAGTGTTGCAGGGCAGGCGCTTACTAATATTGATACCAGACTCAGCGTTGCTTCACAGTATAAATCCGGTGGGTTGCTGTACCTCAAATAGATTGCCGGTGAAAAAGCAAACGGCGACTGCTCAATAGCTCCTTCGAATGATAACCGCAGTAAGAATTACAGACGATTTGGTTCGGAACGCAAAGATATTTAGTAAAATCGATAAACAGTCGTTAACTGGCCAGATTGAATATTGGGCACGAATTGGAAAATGCGCTGAAGAAAATCCTGATCCCTGAACCGTTTTTAAAGGAGTTCATCTTATGTTAAAAAAACTCTTAAAGTCATCTGTTGCAAGACTTTCACTTTCCGCTCTTATTATATTCATTTTATTATTTTCGCCGGCCTGTAATTACAGCCGGGATAGCGATAACAAGAGCTTTTTTATAAAATCATCCAATATAGATTCATCGGCAGTAAATACCGCTGATTCCAACATCAATTCACATCTTAATTGGCCTCATGAAAATAGCGATCTTCTACCTGACCCGGCCTTATTCTTCGGCAAACTACCCAACGGCTTCAGATATGTATTAATGAAAAATGCCAATCCAAAGGACAGGGTGAGCTTGCATTTGAATGTTCAGGTGGGCTCAATTCATGAGACCGACAAGCAACAGGGCATATCGCATTTTCTTGAACACATGCTTTTTTGCGGTTCAAAACATTTCAAGCCGGGAGAGCTTGTAAAATACTTTCAGTCTATAGGTATGCAGTTTGGAAACGATGCAAATGCTCATACAGGGTTTTATGAAACTGTGTATGATATGCTGTTGCCGGAGGGCAATAAGAAAAACCTGGAAAATGGACTTACCGTAATGAAAGACTTTGCAGAAAGCGCCCTTCTTCTGCAATCTGAGATTGACAGAGAACGGAAGGTAATTCTGGCTGAAAAACGAACCCGCGATTCAGCATCATATAGAACAGTTGTTTCAGTTATGAAGTTCTTATTACCTGAAACAAGAATATCTAAAAGATTTCCAATAGGCGAAGAGGAAGTTATTAAAAATGCCGACCACAATCTTTTAAAAGATTATTATGATACATGGTACAAACCTGATAATATGATTCTGGTTATGGCAGGCGATTTTGATCAAAAGCAGGCGACAAAGCTTATTGAAAAAAGGTTCTCCACATTATATGCCAAAGCATCAATACAACCGCGGCCTGATATCGGTCAGATAAAACATAAGGGGATCAAAGCATTCTATCATTTTGAAAAGGAAACAGGAAAAACAACAGTAACAATAGAAGTTATAAATAAGAAAACCATACAGCCTGATTCTGTTGCTTTTCAAAAAAAGCAGCTTGTAAAAAATATTGCAAACCAGATAGTCCGGAACAGGCTTGATAAAATTGTCAGCAAAACTACCTCTCCGTTTACTTTAGCTTCTGTCAATTCAGGAATCAGCTTCTATCAGGTAGAATTTTCTGAGATCTCTGCAGAAACCAGTCCGGAAAACTGGGAGAAATCGCTTTCACTCCTGGAAAAAACCCTGAGAAAATCTTTAAAATACGGATTTGTAAAATCAGAGCTTGAAATAGTAAAAAAAGATTTTTTGTCAATGCTGAACAATGCTGTAAAAAAAACGCCCACTCGAAACAGCAGAATGTTGGCCGGCATTGTAATTAATGACCTCAACAATGAAAGAGTTACCATGTCTCCTGAACAGAAAAAAAATCTTCTTGTTCCTGTTATAAATTCCATTACCTTAAAGAACGTCCATGATGCATTTAAAGATGCCTGGTCATCTGAGCACAGGCTCATAATGGTAACCGGAAATGCAGAAATTACAGCAAACAATAACGCCCCTGAAGATATAATATGTGAAGTGTTTGATAAAAGCAGCAAGGTCAAAGTATCGAGACCATCTGAAATAAAACCCGCTGTTTTTCCATATCTTGCCGAACCAGAAAAAAAGGGCAAAATTATTAATCGAACAGAAATGCCTGACCTTGGCATTGTTCAGATTGATTTTGATAATGGTATTCGCCTAAACTTAAAACAAACTGATTTTGAAGCAGATGAAGTACTTGTTAATCTTTCTTTTGGTTTCGGCAGATCTGCTGAACCGGCTAATATGGCGGGGCTTGCTGAACTGAGTAAAGAAGTGATTAATGAAAGCGGCTTGGGTCCCCTTAAAAAAGATGAACTAAAAAGAGCAATGGCCGGTAAAAATACAAATGTTGTTTTCGGCTTTGATGAAGATTGCTTTTTCTTCAAAGGCACAACTGTGGCAGAAGAAGTCCCCCTGCTCTTTCAGCTCATATATGCTCATGTTGTTGACCAGGCTTACAGGCAGGAAGCGTATTCTCTATCCATGGAACGATTCAAACAACGATACCGCAAACTTTCCAGCTCAATTGACGGTGCAATGGTTCTTTCAGGCAAAAGGTTTCTGGCTGGAGGAGACAGCCGTTTCGGTTTTCCCCCTTCCGAGTTGTTCAAAAATTTGACTCTTGAACAAGTCAGGTCATGGATAGAGACTCCATTAAAACAAGATAAACTTGAGATTTCAGTAGTGGGCGATTTTGATATGGATTCTCTAATCAAAACCGCAGCTAAATATTTTGGCGCCCTGCCCTCAAGATTTGATCTTCAAAAAAATAAAATATCAAACGCGCCGGAATTCCCCACTGCTCAATTATTTGAGATAATCGTACCCACAAAAATTCAAAAAGGCCTGGTAATAGTTGCATATCCAACAGAAGATCTCTGGGATATCAGTAGAACCCGCCGCCTTTCCATCCTGGCAGATATTTTTTCAAACAGACTTTACGAGACGATACGCGAAAAACTCGGGGCAGCATATTCACCCATAGCCTATAATCGGCCAGGCAAAGCCTATCCCGGCTATGGGGTTTTTCAGGCATTCGTCCATGTTGATCCCGATGATTCAGATTTGATTGTAAGTGAAATAAAGGAAATTGCTTCAGATCTGGTTGAAAAAGAAATTACAAAAGATGAGCTCAGGCGGAGCCTTGATCCGACAATAACCGGTAT
>DAOUSD010000021.1 GCA_030627405.1 Deltaproteobacteria bacterium | reverse complement strand
AGGAAACTTCTTTGTGATTCTATAGACCTGTAGTGTAAGACGATGGGCTTTCTCCCATACTTTAAGTTCTCTAAAATCTCTCATTTCCATCCCTTTTCAATGCTAACGGCTAACCGCACAGGTTGCAATGTTTCAATAAGTTTCCCCATGTCTGGTGGAATAGGGGACTCAAAAGACATTGTTTTTCCGGTCGCAGGATGTGCGAATTCAAGCCGCCATGCATGAAGCATCTGTCTTGGCACAGATGTGGGGAGGTTTTTCGCAGCCTTTTTGCCGCCATAAATTGGGTCGCCTACAACAGGATGCTTGATGGCAGCACAATGAACGCGGATCTGGTGTGTACGTCCTGTCTTTAGATCAAGCTCAAGAAATGTTGCCGCGTTAAAACGTTCGATTACTTTCCAGAATGTTTTGGCTGAACGGCTTTTTCGGCTCACAGTTGACATTTTTTTTCTGTCAGAAGGATGCCTGCCGATTGGCAGTGAAATTGAGCCTGATTCAGACTTTACAACACCATGGACTAATGCAAGGTAGAGCTTTTTTATCTTTCTTGACTTGAATTGTGCCGCAAGATTTATCTGCGCTACGTTATTTTTTGCAACCACCATGGTACCCGAGGTATCTTTATCGAGTCTGTGAACAATTCCCGGCCTGAGTTTTCCTCCAATGCCTTCAAGCCCGGGGCAGTGATAAAGAAGTCTGTTTACCAGGGTTCCTTTACTATGGCCTGGTGCTGGGTGAACAACAAGCCCCGGTTCCTTATTTATTACTATTATATGCTTATCTTCGTACAGTATATCTATATTGTGGGGATCGGGTTCTGCCGGAACCGGTTCAGGAGGAGGAATATTAACGCTGATGTTATCACCGGTTTTTACCCGGTAGCCGGGCTTTTTAACCTCTCCTTTAACCAGTATTTCTTCTTTTTGGATGAGGCCGGCAGAGAAAGATCGTGAACAATTGGAAATGTGGGACGCAATAATTACATCAAGGCGTCTGCCGGATTCGTGTTCATTAACAAGAATGCTAAAAGCAACTTTGTCGGGCATTGTTGTGATGGAAATTATTTATCTGAAAGTCTATAGAGTATCATTCAATAGAGACTCAATCTCTGTCATTATAGTCTCTTCGTCAGTATTTTTGGCTGTTGAAAGTTCACTTAATAACAGTGTCGTTGCTGTATCAAAAAGCTTGCGTTCTCCAAAGGATAGATTCTTTGTTATTTTCAGAAAATAAAGATCTCTAAAAACTTCTGCTATATCATAAAGAGAACCGGTTTTTATCTTATCCATATATTCTCTGTAACGGCGGTTCCAGGTCTGGCTATCAATAAGCGATTCTCTATCTTTTTTTATAACTTCGTAAATTTTAGGGATTTCTTTTTTGCTTATTACATTTCTCAGACCGACTGATTCTACATTACATGTTGGAATCATTATAACCATGCTCTTTTCAAGAACGTTAAGGATATAAAAATCATGTTTTTCGCCGTTTACAACTCTACTTTCAATAGCTTTTATCTTTCCAACTCCGTGGGCAGGATAGACTGCAAGATCACCTACTTTAAATTCCAGAATTTTGCCTTGCTTGTTATTTTCTCTTTTTTCTTTAAGCTTTTTAAATTCCATTTTTAAATACCAAACAATATTAATGCAAGTAAGGATAAAATTTTATATAAACAGATAATTATATCGCTTATCAGTTGCTGTTTTTTAGTCTATAATAATCTAAAAATATTTTTATATCATTAATAAGCCTCATAATCAACAAAAAAGGATTGGCAAATAAATGTGCCAATCCTTAGGGCTCGGTCAAAAATAACTACTCGGGTTGTCAGGTTCACGGTCGGCTACTTTGTGCTTTTCATCGCTTTCTAACCTTGAACCTGAGGAGTTATTAATCTTTTGTCATTAAATATGTTCATAGCTTTTTTTGTGCCCTTGCAAGTCGTTGCAACTACCGCATCACGAGCTTTCTTGGTTATTCTATCTAAAAGCTTTTTTTCATTTGTACTGAATTGACCCAGAACATAGTTCGCAACACCGATGTTTTCTTCAGAACGCCCGATACCAATGCGAAGTCGAACAAAGTTACTGCCGCCCACTGTTTTGATTATTGATTTTAAACCTTTGTGTCCTCCATGTCCTCCATTTTCTTTAATTTGCAATCTTCCAAAAGCAAGGTCTATGTCGTCATGTATGACAAGCATATCCTCAAATGGTATTTTAAAGTAGTTTAAAATCTTTTGAACCGGAATGCCGCTCAGGTTCATAAAAGCCATTGGTTTTGCAAGAATAACTTCAGAGCCTTCAATTAATCCGCGTCCGAATAATGCATCGAACTTTCTTTTTTCAATTGAAATGGAAAAGGATTCCGCAACCTCATCCAGTACCATAAATCCTGCATTATGACGGGTCGTTACATATGCATCACCTGGATTGCCCAGGCCAACTACCAGAAGTACTTTCTTTTGGGGCAGCATTAGGTAAACTATTCTTCGGTTTTAGCTTCAGGGGGTTCTTCTCCTTCAACTGCTTCTTCGGCCCCTTCTTCAGCTTCTTTTTCCACCTCTTCTACTTCAGCCTTCGGGCTGACTATTGTTATGAGAGTAAAATTAACGTCCGCAGGAATCTCAACATCAGTCTGGAGCGGAATTTCTTTAACGTGGATTGAATCTCCAATATCAAGGTCCGTGATGTCGATTTCTATTGTCTCAGGAATTTTAGTCGGCAGGCAAAGTATTTCCAGTTCACGCCTGACTATCTGCAATATTCCGCCTTCTTCAACACCTCGTGATTTTCCTTTGACTGCCACAGGAACTTTGACCCTGATTTTACGATCCATTGATATTTCATAGAAATCAATATGCTGATAGTTTCGTGAAACCGGATGGGTCTGCAATTCCTTAATCATGGCGGTTTTGGAGGTATTTTCGCCGTTGTGGATTGTTAGATTCAATATAACTTGACTGGCGGTACTCTTTTTTAATGCTTTTTCAAGATCTTTTACGCTAACTGAAAGCAGGACAGGTTCTGTCCCAGGACCGTATAGAACAGCCGGTATTTTTTCTGCACCGCGCAGGACCCGTGCTTGACCTTTACCTGTAGAATTTCTTATATTTGCTTTAAGTTCAATTAATTCCAAAAAATTTCCCCCTTAATATTATTTTCATAGTAATAGTTCACCACAGATTTTCACGAAATTACACTGAATTATCAAAATACTCTTCATATGGTAACTTACTCAGTATTTACAATTTTCAGTGAAGCTCCGTGTCGTTCCGTGGTCTATTTTACTTTTTATACAAAAAGTGATGTCACTGAATCACCCTTATGGCTGCGTATTATTGCTTCCCCAATAAGATCTGCAACTGATAGAACTTTAATTTTATCACATGCGCTAGACTTACTGTTAAGAGGAATAGTATCTGATACAATCAGGGTTTTCAAAGGCGAATCGGTTAATCGGTTAACTGCTTCGCCGGATAATACGGGATGTGCACAACATGCATGTATTTCCTTTGCGCCTTTGTTGATAATGGCATGGGTAGCTTCAATTAATGTTCCCGCAGTGTCAACCATATCATCAAGGATGATTGCAACCTTTCCTTTAACATCGCCTATTACAGCCATAGCTTTAGCCTTATTCGGTGCTTCCCTGCGTTTATCGATAATGGCCAAATCCGCATGCAGACGCTTTGCAAAAGCCCTCGCTCTTTCGACTCCTCCGGCATCCGGAGAAATTATTACAAGATCATCTTGAAAATTATTTTTTATATAATTCAGGATAACTGGAGCAGCATAAAGATTGTCCACAGGGATATTGAAAAAACCCTGGATTTGACCTGCATGTAAATCCATTGTGATTAGCCTGTTCGAACCTGCAACTGTCAGCAGATCTGCCACAAGTTTGGCGCTGATAGGAACTCGGGGTGCAACTTTTTTATCCTGTCTTGCATAGCCGTAATAAGGTATTACAGCCGTTATTCTGTTTGCTGAGGAACGCTTGAGAGCATCTAGCAGGAGAAGCAACTCAACAAGGGTGTCGTTAACAGGCGAGCAGGTTGACTGGATAATAAAGACGTCTTTTGATCTTACGTTTTCATTGATTTCAATCTGTATTTCACCATCGCTAAATGTTTTTACCTTGGCTTCTCCCATAGGGACATTAAGATAATTACATATTTTTTTTGTAAGCTCGGGATTTGAGTTGCCTGAAAAAATTATAAAACCATTCATTTAAAATTCCATTTCGCTTCGCAATTGGGGCGAAGCCCCTAAGTTCAATCCTGTAAATCCTGTCAAAAAATAATATCAATCTGGCTGGGGCGGGAGGATTCGAACCTCCGAATGCAGGAATCAAAGTCCTGTGTCTTACCGCTTGACGACGCCCCAATACACAAATAATCGGTACGGCTCTAACTTCGGCCAATAACAACTATGCATGCTATACTTGATTGATGATTATCGATTTGTGGAATCGCTTCGCTCTGTCTTTTTGTTATAAAATCAATAAAATACCTTCAGTCATAAATCATATTAACATATCGGCTCGAAACAGTTCCCACTTATTATTCTTTGAAATGAAATGATATGCTTTTCGGGCCTTATCAGAATCTGAGAAAAGGCCAAATACAGCAGGACCACTTCCCGACATTAGAGCCCCTCTTGCACCATAATGCAGTAAAGTTTTTTTTGCTTCGATTATATCAGGATACCTTGAAGCGGTAACAGTTTCAAGATCATTGCATAAATGTTGATCTACTTCAAAAGTTTGTTCGTCGGAACAAAATTTTTTAAGTTTTTTTTTGCATTTTGTCAATCCCAAATTAAGATTTTTATATATATCTGAAGTTGATACGCTAATGCCGGGATAAATAACTAAAACCTTAAAAGGATCAAGCCTTTGGTATGCTTCAAGTTTTTCACCTATACCGGAAGCTATGGCTGGTTTCTGAAATATAAAAAATGGGACATCGGCTCCTATAGAAAGCCCCATGGCAATGAGTTCATCACGGGAAAAGGGACGGCCATAATATTGATTAAGTCCTAAAAGTATAAAAGCTGCATTACTGCTGCCTCCACCCAGACCGGCCGCTACTGGTATTTTTTTATCTATCAAGATCTTGATATTTTCATTTTTACTCAGTTTTTTGAAAAAAATATTTGCGGCAACAACAGCAAGGTTTGAATCATTTTCCGGGACTTCAGGGCTATTGCAGACTACAAAGGTTTTATCGACTCCAAACTCAACTGAGACCGTGTCGTAAAGACTGATACAGCACATAAGGGTAAAAAGATTGTGGTATCCGTCCGCTCTTCTTCCCGTGACCTGCAAAAAAAGATTTATTTTTGCCGGCGAAAAAATTTTTATTTGTCCGGTATTTATTGAGATGTTACGATAACTCGTATTTATAATATTGATTCCACCTTATTCCTTATTTTGTCAGCGTTACAACATTAAAATTACCATTAACCCTTTTAATGAACATTTGTATGGAGTCGCCTTTTTTAAGTTTTTTGATCTCATTTTTATAGTTTTTTACCGTTTCTATCGGCTGATGGTTTATTTCTTTTATAATATCGCCGACCCTGACCCCGGCTTCCATTCCCTGGCTTTCTGATTCAACGTCTATCACAATAACGCCGCCAGCTTCAGTAATGTTGAAATGTCGGGCTATTTCCGAAGTTAATTCCGAAACACGGATGCCGAGTTCATACTCATTTACTTTTGAAGGAGTGAGGCCGGCGATCCCGGCGTCATCTCTTTTTACAATTTTAACTCCGATTTTTTTTTCAATTCCGTTACGTAATACTTTTATATTAACCGTATCTCCTACACTTGTATCAGCAATCGACTTGCTGAGTTCACGAGTATTTTCAACCTTCTTGCCATTTACAGAAAGTACAATATCTTTTGGCTTTATTCCGGCCTCGTCAGCCGGATCGCCGGGGAACACTTCAGTTACAAGAACACCTTTTCCTTCTTTAATTCCATAATATTTTGAGAGTTCTTTGCTGAGATCCTGGATCCCTATACCAAGCCATCCCCTCGTGACCTCACCGCTGTTTTTAAGCTGATCGACAATCCTTTTCGCAGAATTTATTGGAATTGCAAATCCTATTCCCTGGCCGCCGGCAATTATAGCGGTATTTATTCCTATTACCTCTCCTTTCATGTTAATAAGAGGGCCTCCACTGTTGCCGGGATTTATTGAGGCGTCTGTCTGTATGAAATCGTCATAAGGTCCTGAGCCGATAATGCGTCCTTTAGCGCTTACAATGCCTGCAGTAACTGTATGCTCGAAACCGAATGGGCTGCCTATAGCCACAACCCACTGACCGACTTTCAACGCATCTGAGTCACCCAGTTTTAGTACAGAAAGGCTGTTCTTTGATTTTATTTTGATAAGGGCAATGTCGGTGTTAGGATCGCGACCAACAATTTCAGCATCAAACTCTTTGCCGTTTTTAAGCTTTACCTTGATTTTGTCTGCGTTTTCGATAACATGGTTGTTGGTGACAATATAACCTTGTTTATCGATAATAAAACCGGAACCTAAACTTCTCTGCTTGAAGTCCTGCTGGAACTCATTGCCGAAAAATTTGTTGAAAAAGTCATTAAAAGGATCTTGTTTGCCAAAAGGGCTGTTGAAAAAATGACGATAAACACGGCCCCCGCCCCTTATTGTTTTGACGGTTCTTATGTTGACAACAGCAGGGCTTGACATTTTTGCAAGGTCGGTGAAATTTTCCGGTACCTGATAGGAAACTTCTGTTTTTGCCTCAGAGACTTGTGCCGGGTAAAAACTTGAAACCACCAGAAAGGCTGAGATGATAAATATGATGGTAAAAAAGGTTTTTTTACCTGTCGTTTTTTTTATATTTTTACAATTTGTCATAAAACAATTCCCTTTTGTATTTTCTAAAACCACCTCTGTTCATAATAGTTCACGGTTAACAGTTTACGGTTGCTCAAAACATAAAACTGTTAACTGTAAACCGGCAACCGTTAACCGTGAACTGTAAACCGTTACTTCTGTTCTTTGACATAAATTATTCTGAGATCATAAAGAATGTTTTTTAGCATATTCTCTTCTTCTTTTGATAGATTCCCTTTTGTCTTTTCTTCAAGCATGCCTAAAATATCTATTGTCTGTTTTCCCATGGGCAGGTTTTTAACATTTTTGCCTGTGGCAGGGTCCCCTAAAACACCAAGGTGTAGCAGAGCAGATGCGTTTAAGGAAATTATAAAGGTTGCAAAATTTATTTCCGGCAAAGGAGCTTGGGGCTCTTTTTTTTCTTCTTCTTTAGTTTCTTCTTTTGGAGGCTCTTTTTTTTCTTCTTCACTTTCTTCAGCAAAAACTCTTCGGTCTTTTACAGTAAAACCAGACTTTTCTTCCGACATGGTTAATCTCCCTATTAATTATCTGCAATCCATCAATCTTAAAGTTCAATCTTAAAGTTCCAATGGTGTAACACTCTTAACAAGCGGCAGGGTATGTAATTTTTCAAGGACATCATTGGGGATTGGTATATCAGTTCTTAGAAAAATAATATTTCTTTCACCATCTTTTTCCTGGCCGACCTGCATCTTTTCTATGTTAATATCATTTTCTCCGAGGATAATGCCAATACTGCCTATGGCGCCCGGCTTATCAATATTGTTTATAAGAACCAGATGTCCCTGCGGGACCATTTCAACCCTGAAATTATTTATTTTAACAACTCTCGGCTCTTTTTTGCCGAATAATGTTGCTTCCACTGTGGTAGTTGTTTCGGGACTGATTAAGCTTACAGTTATCAGATTTAAATAATCTTCGGATTTAGAATGAGTTGTCTCTGTAACTCTAATACCCCTTTCCTTTGCAAGAACAATTGCATTGACGAAATTTACATCATCCTTTACCACAGGAGTAAGCAGCCCTTTCATTATAGCCCTTGAAATAGGTGAAAGGTCAAGGCCCATAAAATCTCCTGTATAATCAATAACTACTTCATTTATAGGCCAGCTTGAAAGCTGTGCCTGAAGGCAGCCAATCCTCTCCGCAAGGCTTAAAAAAGGTCCAAGCTTTACCATGAGTTCGCCTGTAACAGAGGGAATATTTACAGCATTTATTATAGTTCCGTTTTTAAGATAGTCAATTATCTGTTCTGCGACCGCGACCGCAACATTGGTCTGGGCTTCCCGGGTAGATGCTCCAAGGTGCGGAGTACATACCAGATGGTCCATTTCAAGAAGGGGTGAGTTGAAAGGAGGTTCAACTTCAAAAACATCAAGGGCCGCTCCTGCTACCTTGCCTGATTTCATGGCTTCATAAAGGTCATCTTCTTTAACAATACCACCGCGAGCGCAGTTTATAATCATAACGCCGTCCTTCATCTTATCAATAGCCTCTTTATTGATAAGGCCTGTGGTTTCTTTAAGCTTTGGAACGTGCAGAGTTATGTAATCAGCTTTTTTGTATAATTCGTCCAGAGAAGCATATTCAAATCCTGCCTTTTCGATAAGTTCCGGCACAACAAAAGGATCATATATAATAACCTGCATTTTGAGTCCGCGTGCCCGATCTGCAACAATTGAGCCGATTTTACCAAACCCGATAACACCAAGAACCTTGTTATACAGCTCTCTGCCCTGCAAATTCTTTTTTTCCCAGCGTCCATCCTTTAATGATGAAGTCCCCAACGGTATATTGCGTGTTAATGAAAGCATTAGAGCTAACGTATGCTCAGCGGTGGTAATAACATTGCCACCCGGGGTATTCATCACAACCATACCTCTTTTCGTTGCCGCCGGTATATCCACATTGTCGAGACCGATACCTGCACGGCCTATGACTTTTAAACGGGTTGCTTTTTGCAGAAGATCATCTGTTACTTTTGTAGCACTCCGTATTACAAGGGCGTCATAGTTTCCGATGATTTCTTTAAGTTCATCCGGAGACAATCCAACATTAACATCAACATCAAAACCTTCTTCTTGAAACATTTTAATTCCGGCTTCACCGAGATTATCGCTGATCAAAACTTTCATTAGTTTCCCCCTAAAACAAAAATTAAATAAACTATATACATTTTTATAATATCTTATAATTATTAGTATGTAAAATAATTAATTTAAGCCATAAATCAATAAAGGCAATTTATTTTTTTCAAGCCCTAAGCCTGTTTGAAAACCGATGAATTGGCTCTAAGTGTTTGACATACGTAGTGGTTTATATATATGTGTGTAAATCATGAATTTATAAGGAAAGGATAATAAGAAATATGGAAAGAACATTATCAATAATCAAGCCGGATGGAGTTGGCCGCGGTCTGATAGGTGAAGTTATTAAAAGGCTTGAACGCAGCAATATGAAAATTATTGCCATGAAGATGCTGAAAATGACCAGGAAGCAGGCACAGGGTTTTTACGCTGTTCATAAAGAACGTCCATTCTTTGACAGTTTAACAGACTTTATGTCATCAGGCACGGTTGTCGTAATGGTACTTGAGGCCGAGAATGTAATTTCAAAATACCGTGATTTAATGGGTGCAACAAATTATAAAGAAGCTGAGGAAGGTACTATTCGGAGAGATTTTGCTACGGATATTGAGAAAAACGTGGTCCACGGTTCAGATTCTCAGGAATCAGCCTCATCTGAAATCGGTTACTTCTTCAACAGTTTTGAAATAGTGTAATCGTTCAAGGTTCAGGATTTACTGATGGAAAAGAAAGTAAATTTTGACAATATTTCCATTGTGTTGAAACAGCCCCGATGTCCTGAAAATATTGGGGCTGCCGCTCGGGCCATACGTAATATGGGGATAGGCAGGCTTGTGCTGGTTAACCCGATAAACTATGATATAGCCAAAGTCATGAAACTGGCTACCCATGCCGCTGCTGAAGTTGTTGAGCAAATAGAGCTTTATGAAGAACTTAAAGAAGCACTTTCACCTTATAGTTATGTTGTTGGAACAACCGCCAGGACAGGGAAACATCGTCGGTCTGTAAAAAATCCCTCAAAACTTGCCCAAAGCCTGATACCCATCTCAAGAGATAACAACATTGCCATAATTTTTGGCCCTGAGGACAGGGGGCTTTCCAACGAGGATATAAGATTCTGTGACGCCCTTGTTAATATCCCGACAGCGGATTTTTCTTCCATTAATTTAGCTCAGGCTGTAATGATTGTTTGTTATGAAATATTTAATGCCGGTTGTACGGAAAGCCACAATTTTGTCCCTCGTCTTGCAGCTCGCCATGAGCTGGAAGGTATGTATGATCAGCTTAAAGATATACTGGTGAGGATAAGCTATATAAATAATGAAAATCCCGATTACTGGATGAACAAATTGCGCCTTTTTTTCAAACGGTTGCATTTGCAGGCCAGAGAAGTAAGTATTATCAGGGGCATATGCAGACAGATCGACTGGTATGGCAAAAAATCTTTCAATGATGGACAGAAGAGTTTATCATGTAAACAAAATTCGCCTGAAAAGCGTTAAAAATTTCTTTTGACAGGATATACAGGATTATCAAGACGTAAGCTAAATAAAGAAATCATGTTAATCCAGTTAATCCTGTCAAAAAAGTCCAGATTAATTATTTTTGACAATTAATACCCGATTATTGTATGACGGGTTTTACAAAATAAGCTTATATATTGGGGAGCAAAAATGAAAAAAATAATTGTAGGAGATGACGGATCTGAATTTGCAGGCAAAGCGCTGAAGAAGGCTATAGAACTTGCGAAGAAAGAGGATATGGAAGTGGTAGTAGTATATGCCATCGAGGATTTCTGTCCCATAGGGGTTGCGGAATTTGATTGTAATATCGTAAGGGAAATTCAGATGAAGGAAGCAAAAAATATTATTGACCATGCTCTAAAAAAAATAAAAGCTGCCGGAGTGAACGGGAGAGACGTAACTAAAGTGGGCAGACCTGCGGATGTAATTATTGAATCAGCAGAGAAAGAGAATGCGGAGATGATAGTAGTGGCGTCTCACGGAAAACATGGCATTAAGAAAATAGCATTGGGGAGTGTAACCGCACGGGTAGTAGAATATTCACCAATTCCTGTTCTCGTTATGAAATGATGATTTCGCAAAAATTCCTACAGTTGAGAACTATTCTACTAAGGATGGCTATTGACCTTTGGTAAAGTTATAAGGTTATGAAGATATAAGACATGTTTGGGCGTATTAAGGAGGGCTAAGATGGAAGAAGAGACCAGGGAGTTTGAAGAAAAGGCCAAGAAAGTATTCTCGGCTGAGAGAAAGGAAGATATGTGGGTGCTTATTATGTCTGCTATTACCGTGATATTGGGGTTGGCCGGAATAATAACCAAGAATACATTTCCGTCGCTATTTTTTTAAGGGGGGGGGTGCATAGATGTCAGCAACAGCACAAAATGGATTACAAAAATATATTCCAGGATTAATTTTGTGTATGATCCTGGGCTGGTCAGCGCTTCAATGGGATTATTCCATGAATGGCTGGCAAAAAAACTTTAAAGAGTGCCAAAAGATTTTAAAGGCAAACGCAGAGCATAAATCTCCATTGCCATTTGATGAATACAAGGCAAAACCTGCAGAAAAATATAAGGAGCAACTGCTTCTCTATAAACAAGGCACGTTAAAGAAGGAGCCCAAAAAACCCCATATCCTCAAACAAGATATTTATGAATCTCTGATTGCTACCTGGGAAATTCCTTTCAAATTCAAATTCGGTAACAAAATGCTTGAGTTCCAGCTCACGTATGTGGCCATTCTCCTTTTGGGTGGAATGCTTATAAGAAATACAATCGGCATCCCGGATTCGTTTAAACCCGGCACGGTGCTTGCGCGGCCTATTATCAAGCCAGGCATCGTATTGCTCGGTGGCTATTACGTATGGTCAAATCTATTTAAAGTGGGCTTGGTCGCTCTTTTACTGGTTGTAATATTTATTCTCGGCACTGTAGTCCTTGTGTCTGTTATAGGCAGAAAACTGAAACTAGACGAGGGGTTGCTCGGCGTAATGGCCGCTGGTACCGGAGTTTGCGGAGTCTCGGCCGCGGTGGCGGTGGCTCCGATCGTAAAATCAAAACCAAGGGATTTCTTTTATGCTGTCGGGACGATACTACTTTTTGGCACACTGGCGCTCTTTACTTTTCCGTACATAGGAAAAGCTCTCGGCATGTCCGAGCCTGTTTTTGGTGCCTGGGTTGGAACATCTATTCTGAATACTGCTCAGCTTGTTGCCGCCGCCTCATGGTACGGCCATGATGCATTGTTGACCGCGAACATCATTAACATTGTCAGGGTCGGGTTTATCCCGATTGTAGTCCTTTATTGCATATGGTTTTACTTAGTCAGAACAGCAGCCGCGGAAGGCCGGTCAGAAAAAATGAATACCTGGCAAGTTATTGTCGATAAATTTCCCTTATTTATATTTGGATTTTTTGTAATGGTGACCTTAAATGAATTCGGAGTCTTCACCAAGGACCATCAGTACATTTTTGGAAAACAGTTTCTCAAGATATTTTTTGCCATAGGTTTTGCGGGAGTTGGATTGAATATAGCATTTGACGATTTGAAGAAAGCTGGCGGTAAAGCCTTTGTTATCGGTTTGTTCGCCGCCACCTTCAAGGCTGTACTTTCGGCCATTGTAGTTATTCTCCTGGGAACAGATGTGTTCCAAGTTAAATAAAGGTTGATAATGGAGATTCATAAGATACTACTTTGTACCGATGGTGACGAACAGGCGGTAAAGGCAGAGGACTTTGCTGTAAGTTTAGCAAAAAGTACGGGTGCTTTCATATGTTCGCTTTACGTTGTCAACCCGTTTTTAAAAAAATTTGCCGATGAGATATATGCTATAGGGAGAGATGAATACCGTGATTACATAGACAGGACATTGCATGACGAAGGCAATAAGGTATTAAAGGAATTTCAGGAAAAGGCCTGTAATCAAGAGGTTAAAGTAATCCCCAAGATGCGGTACGGAAGTCCTGAAAAAGAAATTTTGCAGGAAATGGAAGATGGGGGGTATGATTTGGTTGTTATTGGTTCCAAGTTGTTAAGCAGTCGGTGGGAGCGTTTTGAATCGTACAACTTGCCGGAAAAAGTATTTAAGAAGACCCAAAGGTCGGTTGTCTTTGTAAGATAGATTGCTACAAAACATGAATTTATCCGGCAGTATAAAAATACCGCTTCCACAGGAAAAGATACTTCCTTTTTTTTATGGGCTTGAAAAGTGGTTCAGTCTGAATCCGCAATGGCAAGTCTTGTCCATAGAAGGAGCTGGCCATATAAAAAAGGGGGATCGCTTTGGGCT
>DAOUSD010000212.1 GCA_030627405.1 Deltaproteobacteria bacterium | reverse complement strand
TCACCCCATAAGTTCACGCCCATGCCGGGCGTACACAAAAGCATTAAGGGCTCGCTCAAAAATAACTTCACATTTTGATGCGCCGATCCATCCCGCATGGCTGCGTTGCTCGTTGGTTAAATAGCCCTGCTATTCGCCCTCCTTGCGCCTTGCCATGCGTACGCCTCAACACCTGAAAATGTAAATTTATTTTTGAGCGAACCCTTGATGGCTTGTTAGATGAAAGTAACCAATTGATCTCGATTTTTGTTAAAAGTATAGACACTGCCAAAAAGAACGAGGATAAAAGTTCATAATTCGACACTCCCTGTTCGACATTCGGCATTAAATCAGTATGTTAGATGTAAAACATCCTTTATCTAAAAAATGTCACTTTTTTGTATTGCACCCTGTTATGACTTCTTCAACAATGATTCCTTTTCGGATAAAAAGTGCAGCCATTACTCCGGTTAAATATTTTTCGTCAACTCCGCACGAGGGGCTTTTACCTTTTAAAAAGCAGCGCTTGATTTTTTGCTCCCTGATCATATCCAATGCCGCATAGGCTCCTTTAATAAATGCCTCAGTATTATCATCACCGAAACTGTTTATAACTTTAGCTTTTCCATCCAGAACATCAAAACCATCTCCTTTAACGAGGTTTGAGGGAGCTCTTGGAGTAGGGAGTCCGCCAAGCTGTTCGGGACAGATCGGAAGAATTTTTTCAGATCCCAGCAGCTTTATTAAGGCTGAGTTTTTTTTGCTTTTACCATCATATCTGCATTTGAATCCTAGAATACAGGCGCTTATCGCTATCATAAACGTAACTAATCAGGTTCACGGTTTTACAGTTGGTTGCCTTGCTCTCTTCATATTTCATAACTAATCAGGTTGTCATGTCCAGGGTTAGTCGGCGTTTAACCTTTAACCTTGGAACTTTGAACCTGAGTAGTTACTAATGATTCTTTACACAAAGCAATATACTGAAGCGCTTCATGATGGATTCCAACATCGGGATAATTGGTAAGAACAGCCTCGAAACGGCTCAAAGCTGCTTTATAGTGCTTGTTTTTGTAATAAAAGGATCCTACGTAGAATTCATGCCCTGCAAGACTTTTTAAGCATTTCTTTAAGTTAACTCTTGCTCTGTTTGCATAGGCATTTTCCGGGAACTGTTTAATCAGTTTTTTAAAAGTATCAAGTGCTTTTTGCGCTGTAGTCTGGTCTCGATCAACAGTATCTATCTGTTCAAAATAGCAAAGTCCTATCTGATAGATAACATAGCATGTTGCCTCGTTACGCGGATGAAGGTTAACAAACTCTTCATATGCCGATATAGCCTCATCATACTCCTTTAGTTTGTAGTATGAATCAGCGATTTTCAGCTCTGCAAGGATTGCATATTTGCTGAAAGGATACCAGTCCTTTAATTTTTCAAAATATTCTATTGATGTTTTATAATTCTCTTTTTTAAACTCATTCATTCCACTAGTTGCAAGATCCTGGATGCTCTTTTCTTCTTTTGGCTCAAGCCAGGCGCAACTTGAAAAGACAAGCAATGAAATGATGGCAATTGTTAAGATACGTTTCATTATTTAATGTTTTCCATATAATGTTCTGCCGAAAATACGGCACTTGCTGCATCTCCAGCAGCGGTTACAATCTGGCGCAGGCCGGTACTTCTTACATCACCCGCTGCAAACACACCCGGTACTGATGACTGCATATTCGAGTCGACGATTATAAAGCCGTAATCATCTACTTTTACTTCATCCTTTAAAAAATTTGTGTTGGGTAGTATGCCTGTCCATATAAAACAGCCGTCCACGGAGAATTCTTTTGTTTCCCCGGTTTTAACATTTTTTACTGTAATCTTTTCTACATTGGCTAAACCATCAATACTTGTTAATATGGAATCCCAGATAAATTCAATTTTATCATTGGCAAATGCTCGTTCCTGCAGGATCTTGGTTGCCCTTAATTGATCTCTTCTATGAATAAGATAAACCTTTTTTGCGAATTTGGTCAGGAATATGCTTTCCTGAACAGCGGTATCTCCGCCCCCCACTGCTGCAACTATTTTGTCTTTGAAAAAAGGTGCGTCACAGGTTGCGCATGTAGATAAGCCTTTTCCAAAAAAAATATCTTCACCCGGGATGCCGAGCTTTTTGGGTGAAGCCCCTGTAGCTATAATAATTGTGTGGCTTGTGATAGTCCTGTCGCTTAACTTGATCTTATTGACAGGCTCAGACAAATCAAGAGAAATTACTTCATTTGATTCTATATTAAGATCAAATTTTTTAACCTGCTCGGTCATTTTCTGAATCAAGTCGGGCCCGCTAATTCCTTCTGGGAACCCGGGATAATTTTCAACCCAGTCGGTTATGAGAACCTGTCCTCCCGGCACAATTTTTTCAATCAGAATTACATTCAATCTGGCGCGTGCAGCATAAAGACCAGCGGTGAGCCCGGCCGGACCACCACCGATTATAACAAGGTCATAATCAACATTTTTCATCACAAAGTTTCCTGTCACCTAAATTGAACGATTTTTTACTTGATCCGGACTAATTTCTTGTGCATCAAAAATTCTCAACATATCCACGGATATGCCTGGGATTTTCGCAAACCTTGCCGCATCAAGATTTCAGCACATTTCTTCGCAAAAAATTACTCAACTTTGGTTTAAAATTTTGTTTATAACTTCCTCCAGCTTTGATTTGGCAACTATACCTATCACATGATCTACTACATTACCATCCTTGAAGAACATAAGCGTGGGTATAGATCTTATTCCATATTTGCCGGGACTGGATGGATTGTCGTCAACATTGCATTTGACAAACTTAATTTTATCTCCAAATTCACCGGCAAGCTGTTCTACCAAAGGGGAAATAGCTCTGCATGGCCCGCACCACGGAGCCCAGAAATCTATAAGCACCGGTTTGTCAGACTTCAGAACCTCAGCATCAAAAGTGATGTCATCAATTTCCAAAATACCTTCCACCATAATAATTATCCTTTCCGTAATAAATTTTACAATACAGAAGAAATATAATATTATAAACAAGTATTGTCAACCTTGTCAATGATGGTCGGGTAAAGCTGGAAGTCCGTCTGGAAAATGAGACTGTCTGGTTGACCCGGCAGCTTATGGCGGAGCTTTTTCAGACCACCAGGCAGAATATCGGGCAGCATCTGAAGAATATTTTTAATGAACGAAAACTAGAAAATTTTTTCAAATTCAAGTAAGGCACAAATTTTAACCGTAGGAATACATCGAATATTTCGAGGATTAAAATTTAAGCCTGACGCAGAAATTGGGAAAATCAGCAGTTTTCGTTCAAACAATAGTTATTTGAATCAGGCAGGATAAATACCCGTGCAAATTGAGATAATCGGTACAGAATCTCTTGGGGTTCGTGGGCTTTGCGTAGTGGTAACAGTAAGGGATCGTAAAATTATTATCGATCCCGGGGTAGCTTTGGGTTATCGTCGCCACGGTAAGCTGCCGCATCCTTTTCAGGTTGCTGTTGGTGCAAAGATTAGAGAAAAAATAATTGAGTCACTTAAAAGCGCCACAGATGTGGTCATCAGCCATTATCACGGCGACCATATACCCCTGGTGAATCCTAATCCTTATCAACTCAATGCACGAATGGTCATTGAAGCATGCCGGAACACCCGTTTCTGGTGCAAAGATCCTGGTGATGCTTCCGACAAAATATCTATGCGCTACTATGACCTGTCCAGATTACTGAACATGGAGCTTCCTATTGTTGAAGGACAAAAAAATGGTTTGATGACTTTCTCAGGCCCCCAACCGCATGGTGAAAAGGATGGCGTTCTTGGAATGGTTATGATGACACGTATTCAAGACGGCAAGGAAGTTTTTGTCCATGCCTCTGATATCCAGCTTCTTTATGATGATTCTATATCTCATATATTGAATTGGAAACCTGATATTGTACTCGTATCAGGCCCACCATTATATCTGTCATACCTGACATCTGAACAGAAGGAAAGAGCACATTACAATGCTGTCCGCCTTGCCGGAAGCGTTGCAACATTAATTATCGACCACCATCTCCTACGTTCAGAGGAAGGAAGTCGCTGGTTGGACAATCTTGCATCTTCAACAGGTGATAAGGTAATATGTGCGGCTGATTTTATGGGATGTCGCAGGCTTTTTTTAGAAGCATGGCGGGATTACCTGTACGACAAGATGCCGGTACCGGAAGGATGGCACAAGGCTTACGCGAATGGTGATGTTGATACTGATGACTATGGTGAGATTCCGGTGAAATTTCCCTATCCTGCTTGAATAGCGAATACCTGATCCGCACTCTCATTTATACCTAAATTGAGCGGTTTTTTACTCGATCTGCACCGATCTCTTGCGCATAAAGGCTTCGCAAAATTCCTCGACATATCCACGGGTATGCCTGCGGTTTTTGCAAATCC
>DAOUSD010000199.1 GCA_030627405.1 Deltaproteobacteria bacterium | reverse complement strand
CAGTTCTGCTCTTAATACAAAAAAAAAACATTGTCATCTCCTGTCATCTCCTAAGGGCTCATTCAAAAATAACTTCACATTTTGATGCGTCGATCCATCCCGCATGACTGTGTTGCTCGTCGGTTAAATAGCCTCGCTATTCGCCCTCCTCGCGCCTTGCCATGCGGGCGCCTCGACCCCTGAAAATGTAAATTTATTTTTGAGCGAACCCTAAGTATTTTAAAAATCATCCGTTAAACGATTATAAACTTTTTCTGCAAGTCTTTTCGAAAGAGTTTTAACAGCTTCCCGTCTGTTTCTTTCCGTTGTCTGTTTATCGGATGATACAATATAGTCTTCGCTTGCAGAAAGGTCTTTTGCCGACCATATTACCCTGCCGGTCGGATCTGTCAATTTCAAGCTTAGTGTGACAATTGCCCGCCTTTCAAGCGATGAGTATGAATCCCGGTGGGAAATTGCATCAATGCGCATGGATTTAATGACCCCGGTAAGAATGCCATCGGCACTGTCTTCTTTTGTTAAAGAGACTTTGCCGAAACTGCTAATTTCATAAATGAGATCATTTGTAAAAATATTTTCTGCTCCGGTTTCAGAAGTTCGGTTTTCGAGCATTTTTATTGAAAGGCTTTTTATGCCTTCCGGCAAATTACCGCCGCCTCTAAAACTGTATCCACATGATGAAAGAACAATAAGCGAACAAAAAATTATCCGGATATATATTTTATTATTACTCACGTTTTGCACCCATCTATTTATGTAGCCGTTCATGGTTCACCATGAACCGTAATCAATTATACAACAATATTAACCAGCTTTTTCTTTATAACTATAATTTTTCTAACAGGCTTACCCTTTATAAACTTTTTAACCCGCTCATCTGAAAGCGCCATTTCTTTTAAGGTGTTATCATCTGCATCAACATCTACATTAAACCTGCTTCTGAGCTTGCCGTTAACCTGGACAACAATTAAAAGGTTATCTTTAGACAGAGCCTCCTTATTGTATTCAGGCCATGAAGCTAAAAGTATACTGGACTCATTTCCCAATACTTCCCAGAGTTCTTCGGCAAAATGAGGAACTATCGGCGCTAAAAGAAGCACAACGGACTCCAGGGCATACTTGACAACGGAGTTCTCTTTACGACCGTTTTTTTGAAGATCAATGCTCGACATAGCATTCACAAGTTCCATAACAGCGCTTATAGCTGTATTAAAATGAAATCTATCTTCAATATCTCCGGTAACCTTTTTTATTGTATAATGTGTCTTTCTATATAAATCACGCGATTCACTATCAAGCTTGTCAGGACTTCCATAATATGGCGAAATATCTTTTATGTAATCCATGCAGTTCGATGCAATACGCCATACACGGTTAAGAAAGCGATAGCTGCCTTCGATTCCCTGCTCACTCCATTCAAGATCACGTTGTGGAGGAGCTGCAAAAAGGCAGAAAAGTCTCGTGGTATCCGCACCATATTTATCAAGCAATATATTCGGATCTATTACATTCTTTTTTGATTTTGACATTTTCTCAATACGACCCACCACAACACTCTTGCCGCATTTTTTACAAAAACGATCAGGACTGGCGCCACTCCCCTCAACCTCTTCAGGAAAAAGATAGCCGTGATCAGGGCATGAAACAGTCTCTTTGCAGACCATACCCTGGGTAAGCAGCCTTGTAAAAGGCTCTTTAAAACTTACCAGGCCAAAATCTTTTAGTACACGTGTAAAATACCTTGAATACAGAAGATGTAAAACAGCGTGTTCTACCCCTCCGATATACTGATCTACCGGCATCCAGTATTCAACGGCCTTTTTATCAAACATGCCGGTGTTGCAATCAGGGCTGCAATATCTGGCAAAATACCAGGAAGACTCTACAAATGTGTCCATTGTATCGGTTTCTCTTTTCGCGTCAGAAGCTCCACATGCGGGACACCTGGTATTTGCAAAATATTCGAGTTTTGAAAGGGGCGATCCGCCGTCTTCCAGAAGATTGGCATCTTCCGGAAGTATTACGGGAAGGTCTTCTTCAGGCACAGGAACAATGCCGCATTTTTTGCAGTAAATCGTGGGAATCGGCGTGCCCCAGTATCGCTGCCTTGAAATTCCCCAATCTCTTAATCTAAAGCTTACCGTCCTTTTCCCGATATCATTATCTTCAAGAAAAGAAGCTATTGCATCTAACGCTTTTATGTTATTCATTCCGTCAAATTGACCGGAATTAATCATTATACCTTCATCTGTATAAGCTTCCGTCATTATTTCAGAATCAAGATCAAAATCATGTGGTTTTATAACAACGATTATATCGAGCCCATACTTTTTAGCAAAATCAAAATCACGCTGGTCATGCGCAGGAACAGACATGACTGCACCGGTACCATATTCCATCAGGGCAAAATTGGCTGTATAAACCGGGATTCTTATTTTGCTCAACGGATTTATACAATAGGCACCTGTAAAAACACCCTCCTTTTCATAACCTTCAACGGCCTTGACCGACCTGTCCTGCACAGATATTCGTTCAATAAATTCTCTTACCTGTTTTTCCTGCTTTGTTCCTTCTGAAAGCTTCAGCGCAAGCGGATGTTCCGGAGCAAGGCACATAAATGTTGCTCCGAAAACCGTATCCTGCCGCGTAGTAAAAACAGATATATGCTTATCTTTATCAGGAGGATTCTCTATAGGAAAACGAATTTCCGCGCCAAAACTTTTTCCGATCCAGTTTTTCTGCATGGCAATAACTTTATCAGGCCAGCCGGAAAGATGATCGCAATAAGCCAGAAGGTCTTCAGCATAATCGGTAATTCGGAAAAACCACTGCCGGAGTTTCTTTTGGTGAACAGCATTACCACATCTCCAGCACATACCGGCCTCAACCTGCTCGTTGGCAAGAACAGTCTGGCAGGAATTACACCAGTTGACAAAGGATTCTTTCCTGTAAACCATTTTCTTTTCATACATTTTTAAGAATAACCATTGCTCCCATCTATAATATTCAGGTCTGCAAGTGGCGAATTCTCTTTCCCAGTCGTAGCTGAATCCAATACGTTTCAACTGACGACGCATAGTATCAATATTTTCATATGTCCATTTTGCCGGATGAGATCTGTTTGCAATTGCAGCGTTTTCCGCCGGCATACCAAATGCATCCCATCCCATTGGATGTAATACATTGAATCCCTGCATTTTTTTGTACCTGGCAATGACATCGCCTATGGTATAGTTTCTAACATGTCCCATGTGTATCTTGCCGGAAGGATAGGGAAACATTTCAAGAAGGTAATACTTTTGCCTTTCCGGGTCCTCATCAACCTTAAAAAGTTTTGAACTTTCCCAGTAAATCCGCCATTTATTTTCTATTATCTTTGGATCGTATTTTTTATTCATTTACTATTACTACCTTTCAAATAATCTTCATCAAATTCTATCACCTCATGCCATAATATAATATAAATAGCAATACTGACAAAAACCATTAATCAGAAATAGTTTGACTTGTACTTGACAATTTCATATTCAATCAAAAAATACTTACGCCTAAGTTGAGCGGTTTTTTGCGAAGAAATGTGCATAGATCTTGATGCAGCAAGGTTTGCGAAAAGCGTAGGCATACCAATGGATATGTCGAGACTTTTTGCAAGTCCTTGATGCTCAAGAGATTGGTGCAGGTCGAGTAAAAAATCGCTCAATTTGGGTTAAAGGAAAGGATAAGAAGAAATATGGAAAGAACATTATCAATAATTAAGCCGGATGGAGTTGGCCGCGGTCTGATAGGCGAAGTTATTAAAAAACTTGAAAACAGCGATATAAAAATTATTGCCATGAAGATGCTGCAAATGACCAAAAACCAGGCAAAAGGTTTTTACGCTGTTCATAAAGAACGTCCATTCTTTGACAGTTTAACAGACTTTATGACATCCGGTCCGGTTGTCGTAATGGTACTTGAGGCCGAAAATGTAATTACAAAATACCGTGAGTTAATGGGTGCAACAAATTACAAGGAAGCTGAGGAAGGTACTATCCGAAGGGATTTTGCTACAGATATTGAGAAAAACGTGGTCCACGGTTCAGATTCTCAGGAATCAGCCTCATTTGAAATCGGTTACTTCTTCAACAGTTTCGAAATAGTATAGCCGTTCACGGGTTCAGGCTTCAGGGTTTACTGATGGGGAAAAAAGTAAATTTTGACAATATTTCCATTGTCTTGAAACAGCCTCGATATCCTGAAAATATTGGGGCTGCCGCCCGTGCTATTTGTAATATGGGGATAGGCAGGCTTGTACTGGTTAACCCGATAAACTATGATATAGCCAAAGTCATGAAACTGGCTACCCATGCCGCTGCTGAAGTTGTTGAGCAAATAGAGTTTTATGAAGAACTTAAAGAAGCACTTTCACCTTATAGTTATGTTGTTGGAACAACTGCCAGGCTGGGGAAACATCGTCAGTCTGTAAAGAATCCCTCAAAACTCGCTCAGAGCCTGATACCCGTCTCAAGAGATAACAATATTGCCATAATTTTTGGCCCTGAGGACAGGGGGCTTTCCAACGAGGATATAAGATTTTGTGATGCCCTTGTTAATATCCCGACAGCGGATTTTTCTTCCATTAATTT
>DAOUSD010000004.1 GCA_030627405.1 Deltaproteobacteria bacterium | reverse complement strand
GACTGAAAAAAATGAACATCGAACGTTGAATGGGAAAAGATGAAGAAACAGACATATGACCTGGAAGAAAGACTGCTTGAGTTTTCGGTGCGAATCATAAAGATTGTTGAACAGTTGCCAAATACCAGAGCCGGCAACCATGTTGCGGGCCAATTGTTAAGATCGGGAACTTCACCTTATCCAAACCATGGTGAAGCTCAGGCAGCGGAGTCCCCAAAGGACTTTATCCACAAGCTTCGTATCTCATTAAAGGAACTCAGGGAGGCCCAGCGATGGCTAAAACTTATTCAGTGTGTACCACTAAATTAAAAAGCCTGAACTATTAGATGATATTTTACAGGAAACAGAGGAATTAATTAAGATTTTCGTTACGAGCATCAAAACGGCTGAAAAGAAACAGAAATAGTCGTTTGAATATTTGCATTGGTTTTTTATTCGATTTTAAAATAATTTAGAGAGCGGAGCGACATCATTATTCGACGTTCGATGTTGGACGTTCATTTTTTAACCAACAACCAATAACCAATAACTTTTTAACTGTGACAATTAAATTACACAAAATATTCTTTATAGCAGCCCTGTTCTCCTGTCTCCTCCTGCCCATATCTTCCCTGGGAGCCGGCAGTAAAGGACCGTCCTCCGGGCATGACGATACCATGCTGATGTTTGTGGGTGAGGATCTTGAAGTTCTTTCCATTGCCTCGAGACGTCAGGAGAGTGCCTGGCAGGCTCCTGCTGTGGCCCAGGTCGTTACCAGGGAAGAGCTTGAAGAGAGGGGGATAAAAACGTTGAGTCAAGCCCTGGAGATGATTCCCGGGTTTTACATGGCCAGGAAGGAATGGGGCACGCAGTCCTATCTACGCGGGATCCCCGATTCAGTCCTGTTTTTGTATGATACTGTCCCTTTGGGCTCTGATATAAGCAAATCCTTGCATCCGCTGGATCATGAACTTTCCCTTGCCTCTGTGAAGCGCATCGAGATCATCCGCGGTCCTGGTTCAGTCCTCTGGGGACCTGATGCCTTTGCCGGCATTGTCAATGTTGTGCCCATGACCGGCAAGGACCTTGACGGGGTAGAAACCGGTATTTTGTATGGCATCCCTGGAGATCAGGAGGCCTTTTATGTAAACGCGGGGCACGATGCAGGTCTCTGGGACGCCTTCCTGTCAGTGAGCGGCCGCGAGGGAGAAGAAGATGACACCGTATCTAATCTTGTGAGATTCTGGGGGGACGGAGAGACCCCTGTTGCGCCTGAAGATCGGTTTGGAGAGGAAAAACCTGGCAGATCTCGTTATCTTGAAGCGTCAGGCCGTTTCTCATTCAGGGACTGGTTCACGGTGTCCGGCCTGCTCTCTGACTACAAAAGGCCCTATGCTATATCGTGGCCCGAGAAAGACCTGACCTGGCGGGAAAGCCGTAGCGTCCCTTTCGGCTTTATCAAACTGGAGGCCAAAAAGGACCTGGATCGATCTTCGGCTCTCCGGTTTACAGGCTCTTATAGCTGGCTGAATCCTGAATACGAAATCATAGACCTGACCTTAAACCAAAAGGAACGTACTTCTTACAGCGAGATCATATATGATCGCTCTTTTTTATCAGGTCGAGGTCTTTTCACGGCCGGATTTTCTTACAGGGAAAGACACATTAAGGATGCTCCCATCTGGGACGGCTACTTGCCTGAGTACCTGGAGCCGGAAAACGAAAGCTTTTTGCCGATTATCACTGAGGCAGACTACGATACCAGGCTGCGGTCATTGTTTGGCCAGTACACTCACAAGATCGGTGATCTTGATTTCTGGCTGGGGGTAAGAAATGATGAACATGACGATTATAAGGATCACGTAAGCTATAATGCCGGAGCTGTCTGGTCAGCCTCGTCACAGTGGGTTTTTAAGGTGTTATATGGGACTGCCTACCGAACGCCGTTCGCCAGTCAGCTTCTGGAAGAGGAAGAAGTGGATCTGGAAAAGATAAAAACACTAAATATCCAAATCGCCTGGGATATTTCAAAACGCGCGGGGCTTAGCTTGTGCGGCTTTGCCAGTCGCATAGAAAACCATATCATGGAAGACCCATATGCCGGGCTTTCACAGCCCAACAAGCAGGATATCAAGGGAGTGGAAATTGAGGGCCGTCTGTCGCCTCACAGTTCACTCGATTTTTCTGCCAACCTGACCCTGACAGACAATAGCGGTCCGGATGAGACCTACCTCAGCAAGACCTATTTTGACGGGAACATATGGCATTATGAAGATCTGAGCTATCCCTATGACAGCGGGCCGCGTACCCTGTTTAACCTGACCGGTACATGGCGACCGGTTGAAAGGGTGACCACCTTTGCCAGGCTGGGTTATTTCTCGTCCAGGCGGCTCATCTATCCCGGGGCAACTGAGTTTCACTCGACTCCAGGCGTCTGGCTCCTTGACCTGACCGCCACCATCCGGGATGTTGTTTTTTCGGGCCTGGAATTGGAGTTTTCCATCAGGAACCTGGCAGACAAAGAATATGATACACCTGGGACATATAGCACTATCGAGGGAAAACCGTTTTCAGCGATAGTGATGCTGAGGAAAAGATGGTAGGTTTGAGAAAGGCTGCGTAAGCGCTTTTCATGCCGGCTAAATTTAACCAGCATTGGCTCAATATGACCAGTGAAGGGAGAAAAATAAACAGAGCTTTAGCTTCGCGTTACATATCCATACTGCATGGCACGTAGCGCAAGCCTTCAGGCTTGCATATCCGGCATCCCTAATTCACAGGAATGGCACAAGTTTTGCTTACATTACAGCCATAGCCAATGCATTATAGAATAATCCATATAATATTATTAGCAGTTGCTCTTTTTCTCGCTTTTTCAGCGAGTCCTTCCATTGCTCTGGACGTTCCTTCCCAGTATGAACAGGACTTGCTGCAACTGATCAACGATGCCCGTGAAAACCCGCTAATCGTGGCAAGTTCGCTTGGAATGGACGCAGACCGGATTCTCCAGAACCTTCCTGATCTAAAAGATATCTTAATAAATGGTCTCCCACCCCTGATTTTCAACGAAAATCTCTGTGCAGCAGCCGGCGCTCATACCCAGGACATGCTTGAAAATAATTACTATTCTCACAATTCCCTTGATGGCCGTACTTGTGATGACCGTATTGTTGAGAAAGGTTACGACCCGGTGGTTACCGGGGAGTCGTTGGGGATGCTGGCCTTTTCCAATTTCATTCAGCCTGCCGCGGCTGTGGCGCTGATATTTAAAAATATGTTCAGGGATGAGCTGGACCCGGCAAGGACAGAAAGGCGGAATATATTAGCCGATGACATTGAAGAAGCTGGTATCGGCTTTGGTTCAGGCACTTTTAAAATAGATGGATCAATTTATAATGTTTACCTGACAACATGTGATTTTGCGGCCGGCACTCCTTCTGTCATTGAGCTGGAACTTTTGGAGCTTATAAACCAGGCCCGGGAAAATCCGCTGGCCATGGCAGAGTCCATGGGCCTTAATAGTGATGAGATTCTTGGCGCGCTTCCTGAACTTGCCGAAATTCTGTTACAGGGACTTGCGCCCCTGACATTTAATCAGAATCTATATTCATCAGCCCGGAATCATGCTGTCGATATGATAAATAACAGCTATTATTCGATCACTTCCATGGATGGTCGTGAGGTGCAAGACCGGGTCAGGGAAAACGGATATGATCCGGCCCAGGCTGGGGAAGCTATTCGTATGCTTGTAACCGCGGGTGAAAATGATTATTCTTCAGAAGCTGCGAGGATATGCTTTGAAAAATTATTCCGGCAAGAATTGAGTCCTTTATGTATGTCCCGAAAAATACTAAACCCGGTTTTTAAAGAGGTAGGGAGCAGCTTCATAACGGTTCCGGCCGGCGAAAACATGGGGCAGGATCGGTGGTGCAGTGAATATAATATTTCCATGCTGGTTTGTGACTTTGGCCTGAGTGCCGCAGATATTGGATTGCCGTATTTAAAAGGACGGGTTTACACGGATTGGGATGGAAACGGTATATACAGTTTTGGCGAAGGAAAGGGCGGGACAGGCTTGCAAATTCAGGGACCTGAAACGGCTTTTAATGTATATACCAATCCTGCCGGAGGATTTCTTGCGCAACTGGAAACAGGTGTTAACTACCGGATTATACCTTTGACTGAAGGTGCTCTTGAGGAACGGCAGATTGAGATGGGCACTGAAAACAGATCCATGGATTTCATAATAACACCTAAATTTCAATAAAAAAAAACGATGCTGAATAGTCTTGACATTCGGTGTACAAACGGGTACACCCGCCAAACAGGAGTACCTGCCAAAAACTTGAAACAATGAGGCGTTTTACAAAGGTCTTACAATGAAGGGGGGTGATACAGGAATATTAGCATATTAAAGTGTCTTGTTATGGGATGCCGCATGGGCGGCACTTTCATGAAACAAATTAATTTAGGAGGAAATAATGCGAAACAAAAAGGTGTTTTTTGTAATTGCTTCAATTTTTTCGATTTTTGTGTTGGCCGGCGCAGCATTTGCCGCCAACACCGCAAACATTAACGTTACATCAGAACCGGTCCGTGCCGGAGCGAGCTGCGACAAGTCAGGCGGTATCACCATTACATTTGACAGGGATACCGTACTAACGGACGGGGATCAGATCACCATGGACCTGACCCTCAATGTAACGTTGTGCACGGATATTGACATCGTTATATCCAATGCTGATACCGCTGCATATGCCGACCTGGAAAATCTTGTTGACATAGAAGATGTCGGATGGGATGAAATCAATTCAGACATTGGTGGGCCTGTCGTTTTGACAGATGCAGTAGCGCCGTTTTCATCCTCTGTAGGCGGCGGTGTATATTTTCATATATACGGTATTGAAGGACAAGCCAGGGTGACAATAGATGTTATCGGCGAGAATCCTGGAGCATCCTTTACCGTAGGTCCTGATAGTGAAGACAACCTGGCCATTACTCTCTTGGCTCAGAACACCAACGCGGACTATGTCGGAGAAGAGGGTATTTTTGTTGATTCTGATAATGACGGCGTTTATGACGAGAGTGCATTACTTGCCAACAATACCATGTGTATTGATGTTTCGAATCCGGCTTTTACCGGAGACACCGTAAGGGGCAACTTCGACTCCAGGAGTGACAAGTTCACCTTTCTCCCCTCCAACCCGCAGATTGCCCACATAGCGCCTGCACTTGGCATTGGTTTTGATGCCTGCAAAGATCGAGAGCCAGGACACATTGAACTTGGCGACAGGATTACCCAGGGCAGTGATACCTGTGATGCTTTTGACAATGAGGCGTCCTATCCCGGCAACGGATTTTGCTTAGACCATGTTAACAATAATATGATCATAGCGGCCTCCAGTCCGTTTGATATGGCAGAGTATGCGGTCACAATGGAGATCCTGGTCAATGGTCAATCAGGGGACAACGGCGTCTACTGGAGCAGCCAACTCCCCCTTTCCGAGGGCTACGGTACCAAGGATGATGCCTGTGATGCGACGAATGCTAATGGTGCGGCTCTTGGGGCAGCAACGTACGAGCTTGCCAATAGATCTGCTGCCACCCCGGAAGCTCCCCATAGTGATGACTGCGACGTAGAAGCTGATGGCCGCGCTGTGGTGATGAACATAGCAGCTTGCGATCTTAATCTTGCTGCTCAGGATGATTTCCTCTGGTTTAATCTGCCTGCCTTAAACTATGACATTGACGATGTTCAGGAAGGTGATGTGGTTACCGTGGAAATAACCATCAACAAGGTTCCCTGCGGTCAACTTTTCACCGGCATATGGGAGATCGGTACTTTTGGTTGCCAGGCACCAGGTGTTTCCAATACAATACTTTTCCCCTACTTCACAAATATGGAAGCAGCGGAATCCTACTGGGATGGTATTGCCATTGTGAACCTTGGTTCCACTGACGGAACTGCTACACTGACCATTTATGAAGCTGATGGCGATGTGGCTACCATGGATGTGAATGTCTCTGCTAACAGCAGTTATGTTAACCTGCTTTCAGCAATGATATCCGGCATGACCCTGACCACTTCGGTTGACGGAACCCTTGGCAATGCCAGGGTCTATATTCGCGTGGCCGCGGATTTCAATGTTGACGGATTTGCCATGATGGCTAACTCCGATACAGGAGAGTCCATGGGTTACCTGCCGCGCCTGATGTATTAAGCAAAACATTAATAGATTAACCAAATCATGGAGACCCTGAGGTCTCCATGATTACAACAAAAACAAGAGGGGGGGCGATAATTCCTACAGCCCCCCTCTTGTTTTGAGATGCATCTATTTGGCAATAAAATGAATCCATATTCTCTCCGTTCAAGCAAAGCTCCCCTTTTTGTTTTTTTTATAGCCTGTTTTCTTATGTTACCGCCTGCGGTTCACGGAGAAGCCTATCATCCCGAAGGAACCCTGCAAGTCCTGAGCGAGTATAGAGATTCGCGTTCCGGCCCGACTCGAAAGGTAAACTGGAATGTCCGTTCTGAAGATTTGGCTGCGCACTGGACGCTCGATTTTTTTCTTGCCGGCAGCCATGAGCCGCTTTGCAGACTCATGCTTTCCCATGAAAAAGATAAGTTGAAGATAGAATGGCAGGCCCATGGTGTCCGGAAGAAGATAGTATTCGAGGAAATAATGGTCCTGACGGATTTTCCTGTGCCCTGCGATATTCTTCCAATTGGGACAGGTGAAAATACCGGGACCTTTAAGACCAGGCGTGAGGCCGGCGGCCGCTTGTTCGTTACGACATACAAGGTAGTTCATCAAAAGGTAGCTCTCCAGGAGGCAATGCGGCAAGGATGGATCCGTGCGGGAGTGAAGGCACAGGGGTCTTTTTATTTTCTGAATGTGCTGGATTCGAATGGGGACATGGTGCTGCGGCAGCTTTGGGACCACAATGGCAACTGGTGGCTTTACGAAGAGAACGTTTCCGGAAGACGATCGTGGCTGCTTGAGGGGGGAGAATGATAATATGACCCCCGTAAAAAGCTTGCTCCACAGGCTGTTATTAATCCTTTTTCCCTTGATTTTGTGCCTTGTCGCTTTTTTCCCACTTTCTACAGCATGGGGTGAGACCCACGAGGCAGAAGCTGTCCCATGGTCGGGATACTGGTGGCCTTTCTACAGAGCAGGGCTTGCCACAGGCTCAGGTTATCGCGGTCATCCTGCCCCCCTTGAGAAATATGACCTGTTGACACATGGCTTTTACCCGGGAAGTTCGACTTCCTGGTATCTCCAGGAAATCTACAATCCAGATGCCCCAACCTGGTGGGGGCATTGCGGTGATTGGGCTCAGGCCGCCTGTTTTGAGAATCTGCAATTTTTCCCATCATCAGAAGACAACATCATATTTCGTGTGGGAGATAAGAAAGGGCTTATGACTCTCGCCCACAACAACGATATTGCCGTGAGGACCGATGGAGCCAGCCCTGACGTTTTCCATTACTGGCTGCTCAACTATATAAAGGATGAAGGCAAGGCCTTTGTGGCAGACCTGGACCCCGATGATGAGGTCTGGTCATATGCGATTTTTAAATATGACATGTATGAGACGCATTCGGGGAATAGGATATCAGTTGTTGTAAATATAAGCTATGCAGACGATATGGTTGCCCCGGACTATATGGGGGCTCAGGTAAGGACGGCAAAGTTTACTTACAACCTTTTCCTGGATAATAATGGAGATATTGTCGGGGGAGAGTGGACAGGAAACAGCATCGGTGAGCATCCGGACAAATTGACATTTCCTCTTGCGGCAAGGACCAGCTCACCCTGCCTTGATTATGACGAAGTATTACGTTTGGCCCGGTCAAAGGATGATTTTTTGGAGGCTGGCGACAATGAAGTGCTTCTAAGCCCGGGCACCTATAACCTGGTATTGATGGATGAAGATAGCTACAGGATCGATTGTTTGCCAGGGAATACCGTATCAATTCTGGTGGAGAAACAGGATGGCAGCTATGAAGATATGATCGTCATCGTGACGGACAGCAGTGGGGATGAGGTAGAAAGCACAATCGTTGATGATGACGAATCAATGAGCCTTGTTATGACGGCAGGAAATCCCCCGTACACAGTGACTTTAATGCAAACTGATTATTCTGATCCGAATATCTACACGCTCAAGGTTGACCTGGTAAGAACCTATCATCAAAATGTCCCGTATATTCCCAAAAACAGTATGTGGTCCGGCTTTGCCCTGACCAATCCCAATGACACCGAAGTAATCGGGATTACATTGACGACTTATACTGAGGACGGTCAGCCGCTTCATACGGTGCTTGGGCCATTGAACATGGCCCCCGGAGAAAAGAGGTTGTTTTTTTTCGATGATCTTCCCTGGCGCCGGCATGAATACTCGGATATTGATAAGCTTACTTTGATGTCCGATAGTCGTGTTAGCCTCCTTAATCTTTTTGGCAACATCGATGATTCCCTGGCATGCTTTGTCCAGGGCAGGGCAAGGGGCAGCCATCTCATCATTCCCGATACCGTGCGTCCGATGACGCCCGGCCGGACGATGTTCGGGGGCATTGAAAATGAGTCTTTCGAAGAAATATCTGTCTTGCTGAATCTTTATTCCATGGAGGGTACGCTCCAGAACGAAATATCCGAGTTCATCTGTCCGAAAGGGACTTTTTCCATAGAACCCGGCATCGACCCGTTTTATAGTATGCCCGATTCGGGCTGGATCGAAGTGGTTGGGGTTCCTGGACTGGATATTAGCGGTTATCAGTGTTTGAGTTCTTCTGGACGTGCGGAAAGCCTGTTTGCCCTTCCTGTCGGCTCATCGGAAAAGATTGTGCCTCATATTCCGGCACCAGGTTGCTGGATAACAACCGTAACTTTGATCAATCCCAATAACGTGGAAAACCGGGTCAATTTTCACCTGAGACTGGCTGGCGAAGACTGCACAAATGATATGACCATAGAGCTTATGCCTATGGAGAAAAGGACACTTGAGCTCCAGGATGACTTCGGCAAGATAGAGGGAGACGATCTGTATCATTCGATCCTTGAAATAGCAGGGGAATATCCACTGGTTGGCTACTACACATTCAGCACCTCTGACAATGCCGATGAAGCGAGCCTTCCTCTTTTGGATGAGATGGACTTTCAAGAGGAGTTGATCTTGCCGCACTATCCCGGCGATAGCAACGACTTTTGGTGGACTGGGTTTGGCATCTGCAACCCGACTGGTGCTGGCGAAACGGTCAGGGTTGAGCCGTATGATTGTGATGGTAATTTAATGGAGGACATTGTTAGCCGCATATTGCTGGAGCCTGGGGCATACGAGGTGATGTATGTGCAGTCCCTTTCCGCTGAAAGAGCCTCCGAAATATCCTGGATAAAGTTTTGTGTAGAAGAGCCCCATGGTGGTTTAATCGGCGGTTTTTATCTTTACGGAAACAGATCAGAAGAAAGCCTAAACACGATGCTGCTAACTGGGGCAAACATGTAAAAGCCTTATCTCACCTCTTTCATCGCGTTTTAAAAGGATTGTCGCTTGAGGACTTCACTTTAAGAAACCACTCTCCTTTCTCTTTTATCCAATGTTGACTCTTTGGAGCATCCTTGAAATCAAAGCCTTGAAACGAGATGTCTGTTGCGACCTTCACGCGAGCCTCCTTGCCGGAAGAGAGGATTTCAATTTTTTCAATCCTGAAGGCCTTAAAGCTGATGTTTTTTGTCTTTTGGGCAAAATTCTCTCTGGCTACTGCATTGCGAAAGGAAGCGTCATAGAAGGTATAAACCACATCCCATTTCCCCTCGATTTTTGCTTGCATGAGGCCTTCAACCCTTTTTTGGAGCGACTCTTCCGGGCTTTGAGGTGGACAATGAGCGCATCCGATTGAGAGAATCAAAGCCAGAAAGGGTAGAAGTGTTAAGAACATCAGTCTCTTTTTCATTTTTTTATCCTTTATTTTCGGTTCGACGTTTTTTGTTGCAGCTCAAAATATTCCATTGGGGTTAATTGCAATCCGTCCATGAGATTTTTGTGTAAACTCTCGCGTTTTTTTTCAGTCACCAATCTCTTTTTTTCCAGAGCTTTTCCAGCAAATGCATCGCTAATGATTTTGTTTATCGCCTTATCAGCTTGTACAGATTCGTCCAATTTTATAAGTTGGCGTTGGCTGAATAAAATCTCTGCTGTATTACTTATTGTGACCTGCAAAAATCCCAGGTATTTCCCTCGAGAATCGGTCTGCACAACCAGGGTGGTGCCATCATTGCCATCATAACCTGGTTTTGCCTTTCCGCATGAAATGGCTATGTCAATTCCGTTCAAATCGTTGACCAGCGATGTTGTGGTTTCGAATCCGCATTGAGATAGCAGAATGATAAGATCAGCCTTTTTTCTGACTTCGGGTAGTAATTTTTTTAGAGCCTTTTCGGGAGGAATGATCTCCATATTTTTTAAAGATTCCGGATCAGGTATGTTTTCAAATGCCTCGACCGGCATAACGCCAAGGATTGCTACTTTGAGCCGGCCTGCGTTTTTGATGATATACTTTTTCCCAAAGGGGAGCCGGCTATCTTTATACACCAGATTCGAGGTAACCAAAGGAAAAGCTATATCAGAGCTTGCCTTTTTTAGAAAATCGGTTCCAAAAAAGAACTCGCTTCCACCCGGATTCATAGCAGTATAGTCCATCAGGTTCATCGCACTTAAGCTGAGTTCAGCTCTCATTTTCATATTAGAACCGCGAATAGGGAAAACTCCACCGCAGTCCAGAAGAATTAGATGATCTTCATTGCTGCGGATTGATTCAATCATACTTGCCCTCCGGGCCAGACCGCCCGAACTCTTCCCGCCTCAGGTATAACAGGGTTTGACATTACCCAGGGTATCACCGGAATAAAGAATAGTCAGGGTTGTCGCGCTATCGGCAAGGCATATTAGCGGCAAGAATATGAGGAGAATAACCAACAAAAAAGCTGAAACGAAAAATTGTTTCATGATGACTTTCCTTGTTGTTTTAAATAGAAATAAAAGGATAACTATTTTTCAAAGGTCTCTTAACTGCATGTTAAATTTTGAGACAGCCGAATTCCAGAGGGAAATAATTAGAACAGTTTTATTTAGAAAGCAATAGTAAACTTAAGTTGTTTGCCTGAACCCCTACGCGAGCAAAGTACTGTGTAGTGTGTGATTTTAGTTGAATTCTGTTTTCATTTGCTCTATAAGTGTTCACGATTTGAACTTGGCGCACCTTCTGTGCGGAAAGGCATAACCATAAAAAATGTTACTAAAAAAGTAGATTCTGTAACCACCAGGATATCACCCGCTGGAGAGAGTGTTGGAAAATTTTTCAATCCGGTTCGGATTGCTGCGCATCTCTGGAAATACCGGAATTTAATTTGGCAGTTGACCTGCCGGGAGGTTGTGGGGCGCTATAAAGGGTCATTCATTGGTCTGGGATGGTCGTTCATTCAGCCTCTGATGATGTTGTGTGTTTACACATTTGTCTTTTCTGTAATCTTCAAAGCCAAATGGGGTATGGATCCTGATGAAAGCAGGGCCGTTTTTGCTCTTGCTCTGTTCATGGGATTGATAACCTTTGGCCTTTTTTCCGAAATGGCCAATTCGGCCCCAACACTGGTACTGGCCAATGTAAATTATGTAAAGAAGGTAGTTTTTCCTCTTGAGGTTCTTCCCCTGGTAAGGTTTTTAAGTAGTTTGATAAATGCCGCTTTCAGCCTGGTTGTGCTGTTGGCGGGCATCCTTATCATCAATCATTTCATTCACTGGACCGTGCTTCTGATTCCGTTCGTGTGGCTGCCCCTGATGATGTTTTCCCTGGGTTGCGGATACTTTCTGGCCTCTCTTGGGGTATTTGTAAGAGATGTGGGAGCCACCATAGGCATTTTGACGACGATGCTTTTCTTTCTTACCCCAATCTTTTACCCCATCAGCGCTGTGCCTGAACGATTTCGTATTATTTGCCGGATAAATCCGATTGCCATATTTGTGGAGGATTCCCGCAGGGTTGTGCTGTGGGGGCTGATGCCGGATTGGCCCTGGTTTTTTGGCGGCTTGGTCTTTTCCATGCTGGTGTTGGTTTTTGGTTTTGTGTGGTTTATGAAGAGCAAGAAAGCCTTTGCGGATGTCATATAAAAAGGAAAGAAAGAAATAGAATGTCTTCCGATTTTGCAATTCAGGCCGGAAATTTAGGCAAGTGTTATCAGATTTATGACAGACCGGTGGACCGTCTGAAGCAATCCTTCTGGCGTGGTGGAAAACAGTTCTACCGGGAGTTTTGGGCTCTCAAGGACGTTTTTCTCGAAATCAAAAAAGGAGAGACCGTCGGAATTATTGGATCTAATGGGTCAGGGAAATCAACGCTGTTGCAAATCATCTGTGGTACGCTGAATCCAAGCGAAGGTGAAGTAACGATAAACGGCCGGGTTGCAGCTTTACTGGAATTAGGGGCAGGATTCAATCCCGAATTTACTGGCCGTGAAAATGTCTATATGAATGCGGCCATTATGGGGCTTTCCACAGCAGAAATAGATTCACGATATGATGAAATTGCTGAGTTTGCCAATATCGGCAGCTTCATTGAGCAGCCGGTAAAGACTTATTCCAGCGGCATGTATGTCCGTCTGGCATTTGCTACTGCGATTAATGTTTCACCTGACATTCTTGTGGTGGATGAGGCGCTGTCCGTTGGCGATGCTCGTTTCCAGCAAAAATGCATGGCAAAGATAAGAAAGTTTTGTCAAACCGGCACTGTGATTTTTGTGTCACATAATACAGCCGCGGTGACGGAGCTGTGTTCCAGGGCTATCTGGATCGAGTCAGGAAGGATCAGATTGGATGGGCCCCCAAAGCTTGTTACAGAGAAATATCTTCAATTTATGTATGAAGGGGACGCCGGATTTGAGGCGCCGGTCATAAAAAGTAATGTGGATTCTCAGCGTGATTTTGATACGGGCGGATTTACACTTATAGGAGACGATATAAGACAGTTTGGGGACCGAAGGGTCATCATAGAGGCGGTGCATCTTATTTCTCAAGGATCTCACAATGGGGTTGTATATGCAGAGCAGGCCTGCGAGATTGCTATGATACTGCATGCTCATGAAGACATTGCAAACCCCATAGTTGGCTTCATAGTGAAAGATCGGCTCGGTCGGGAGATCCTTGGTGACAATACGTTGTTGATCAGAAAGGAACTCCCTTCATTATTGAGTGAACAGAGATATGTGATAACATTTCGAATTGATGCGTGGCCGAATCTTCTTGAGGGAGAATACTCCTTAACTGTTGCTATAGCAGATGGCACATTTAATGATCATATGCAATGCCACTACCTGCATGATGCCGTGATCTTTAAAAGCGTTCCTGTCAGGACGCCTGGCGGGATTTTTTCTGTTCCAAATACCAGTATAACATTTTTTCAGGTTGATGATTGAAATGCACAAAAGTTCCATAGATAAAATGAAAAATTTCAGAAAACAGTATTTGTCAGGAAAAGAAGATTATGAACTAAGAATTATTGATCTGGGAAGTACGGATATCAGGGGATCCTATCGAACTATATTTGATGAAGAAAAATGGGAATATACAGGTATAGATTTGTTACCGGGAAAGAATGTAGATATTGTATTATCTGATCCTTATAACTGGCTGGAAATCGAATCCAGCTCATCAGATGTATTCATTTCGGGGCAAACATTTGAACATATAGAATATTTTTGGCAAACAATGCTGGAAATAGCCAGGGTATTGAAACCCGGGGGATTGTGCTGCATTATTGCTCCATCGGGGGGGCCTGAGCATAGATACCCTGTAGATTGCTGGAGGTTTTATCCGGATGGGTTCAAGGCATTGGCTCGGTATGCCAGGCTTGAAGTGTTGGAGGTTAGAACTCAGTGGGAAGCTGAAGGGCATAGCGATGGAAGTGATATATGGGCGGACACCATGCTTGTAGCCCGAAAAAAAGAAGTGAAACAACAGAATAAGACAGAAAAGAAGCATATATATGGCAGGACTGGAGCAATTGACAATGATAGTGGCGATTCTTTGAGTAAATTAATAAAACATGTTGAGCCGGGTTCAACTATTCTGGAGCTGGGCCCGGCAACTGGATATTTGACTAAATATCTGAATGAAGGCTTAAACTGCACGGTTGATTGTGTTGAACAGTCATCCGAGATGGCTAAAGCCGCTGAAAAACATTGCCGGAATATGGTTGTGGCTGATTTAGATCAAATCGGTCTGGAAAATTATTTTAATAAAGAATCCTTTGATTATATAATAATAGCCGATGTTCTGGAGCACTTAAAAGAACATGAAAAAACATTAAAATCATGTCGAAATTTGCTGAAAAAAAATGGGAAACTTGTCTTATCAATTCCCAATATATCCCACGCTTCCATAATCGGTGATTTATTAAATGAAAAGTTTGAATATAGAGATTCAGGGCTGTTAGATCGAACACACCTCCGTTTTTTTACAAGAGAAAGCATCAAAGATTTGCTGAAAAAATGTTGTTATTCAATAGAAACTATTGAAACCGTACAAAAGTTGCCTGAAGATACCGAGATGGAAAATTCTCTAATGGCTTTTCCGACGGATTTACAAAAAGCCATATTGAATAGAAAAGACGCATTAACCTATCAGTTTATAATTGTATGCCATCTGAATGATGAAGATAGGTTAATTATAAAAGAGGATGATGTGGCCGTTTCACCGATAGATTTAAGAAGGGGTTACATCATGAGCCTGAATGAACGAATTTTGGCTCTTGATGAAGCATCGCTGTATAAAGAACAAATATTCCGTGAGCAGCAAGATGCACTTGAGGAGTCTCTGACATGTGAACAAAAAATATCATATGAACGACTCTATAAACTAAATGAACTTGAAACAGAGTTAGATTTGATCAAACGATCCAGAGTCTGGCGTATAGCTGAGTTTTTTCGCTGGCTCTTTTACATTAAATTATTAGGATACATTCCCTTTTTGCAAAAGGTGATATTAACGATCAGCAGGGATGGTTTTTTTGCTTTTATTAGGAAAACAATACATTATTTCAAAAGAAATATAGTACTGACTGAAATTAGCAAAATTGATTACGATAAATGGGCGAAAAGCAGGATAACAAAAAGAAAGATCGCAGCAATAAAAAAAGAAATTTCTCAATTTAGCGACAAACCAAAAATAAGTATAATTATGCCGGTCTACAATACAGATGTAAAATTGCTGAGCATGGCCGTAAAATCTGTTACAGAACAATTGTATGAAAACTGGGAGTTGTGTATCACAAATGATTGCTCAACTGATAATAAAACGGTTAATTATCTAAAATCAATTAAGCATCCAAGTATCAAAGTTAAATTTCTTGATAAAAATATGGGAAGTTCTATTGCATCAAATGAAGCGGTAGAATTGGCAACGGGCGAATATATTGCTTTCATGGATCATGATGATGAGATTACAAAAGATGCTTTGTATGAAGTTGCTAAAGCGATCAATGCAAAAGCACCGGCATTAATTTATTCTGATGAAGATAAAGTCGATATACATGGGAGAAAGAAATATCCTTATTTGAAACCGGACTGGTCGCCTGATCTTCTTAGATCCCAGAATTATATTTGTCATTTTACTGCAATCAGGAAAAAGCTATTTGATCAGGTAGGCGGGTTCAGGAAACAATTTGACGGGGCTAAGGATTTCGATTTGTTTTTGAGGATATCAGAAAAGACAAACGGTATACATCATATTCCCAAAATTCTGTATAGCAGGCGGTTTATAAACAGCTCCACTTCATATAATCCGAATTCAAAACCAGATGCTCAAATCAATGGATTAAAAGCAGTGGATGAACATTTAAAAAGGGTTTTTGGAAAAGAAGCATATGTGAATGAATGTGATGATTTGTTCGTATTTGATGCGAGATTTCCGGTAAGAAATGAATCATTGGTAAGTATCATAATACCGACAAAAGACGGCCTGAATTATTTAAAGCCTTGTGTAAACAGCATAGTAGCTAAATCAATCTATAATAATTATGAAATAATTATATTAGACAATAATTCTGAAAAACCTGAAACTGCAATTTGGTTTAAGGAGATAACAAAAAAATATTCAAACATAAAAGTGATTGATGCACATTACCCGTTTAACTGGGCAAAATTAAATAATCATGGAATTAGAGAAACTAATGGAAATGTATTTATTTTCTTAAATAATGACACAGAAATAATTTCTAGGGACTGGATAGAAAGATTGGCCGAAGAGGCGCTTAGGGATGATGTCGGAGCTGTCGGTTCCCTTCTGCTTTACAAAGATGGAACGATACAGCACGCAGGAGTCGTTGTCGGGCTTGAAGGATGGGCAGGTCACGTTTATAATGGCATAAAACCAGTTCATATGAGTTCCCCTTATATATCTCCTTTAGTTAAAAGGAATGTATTGGCAGTATCCGGTGCTTGTTTGGCGTTATCAAGAAAAACGATTGATAAAGTTGGAAATTTTGATGAAAATTTTGTGGTTTGCGGCAGTGATGTGGAAATTTGTCTTAGAACACATGAAAAAGGATTAAATAATATATATGACCCTTTTGTAAAATTATATCACTTTGAATCCAAAACAAGGGACCCACTCAATATACCGGATTGTGATTTTGACATGTCAAAAAAATGTTATAAGAATTATCTTGAAAAAGGGGACCCCTTCTTTAACAACAATTTTTCATTAACTATAACTATGCCAACGTTAACGGAATGTAATGTTAAACAAAATGATAAATAAAATAAAAAGCAATAATACTCTGAGAAAAGTTTACAGGAAAATTAGAAATAAAATAAAAAGCAATAATAGGGTATTAAAAGCGTATAAGGAAATTAATTTTTCTGCTTCTGTTTCGATTCCTGAAATAACGCCATTTAGGATCAGGAAAAGTAAATTTGATTTTGAAAGGATAAATATATTACTTCCTTCAATAAACAGGGAAGATCTATTTGGCGGAATATCGACAGCCCTTATTCTGTTTAATGAAATTATAAAAAAAACGAACAAAGATACAAGGTTTAGAATTATAATAACAGATGGTATGCCAAATAAAGAAGCGGTGAGTAATTTCGATTCGTACCGGCTGCTTTCTTGCGATGATGATATTAGTGAAATATTTCAGCTCGTACCATTTTGTGATAGATATCAAAAAACAATCCCGGTTACCAGAAATGATAAATTCATTGCAACCGCTTGGTGGACAGCACATCATGTGCAAGACATTCTAAAGCAGCAGTCAAAATTATATGATCAGGATTTTCATAAAATGATTTATCTGATTCAGGATTTTGAACCATGTTTTTATAACTGGTCAGACCGATATGTTCTGGCAGATCTTACTTATAATTCAAATATTCCTACTATTGCGGTGTTTAACTCATCCTTCCTGAAAAAATTCTTTAATGACAGAAGGTACCAGTTTCAAAGAGAATATTTTTTTGAGCCCAGAATGAATGAAAAATTAAAAAGACATTTTGATCTTGAAAAGATGAAAAAAATAAAACAAATATTAATTTATGGCAGACCTTCAGTGCCTAGAAATGGATTTATTCTTATCATCGAGGCCTTGAAAATATTTGCCAGAAAACGAGACGATATCCATGAGTGGAGATTTATTTCAGCGGGTGAACAGCACCCGGATGTAGAAATAGGGGATGGTGTCATTTTAAAATCAGTTGGCAAATTGGGCATGGATGATTATGCGAGGATTTTAAAGGAAAGCGCAATTGGCATTTCACTTATGGTTTCTCCGCATCCCAGTTACCCACCGTTGGAGATGGCTCATTTTGGTATATTAACCATTACCAACAGTTTTGCCAATAAGGATTTGTCTAAATGGCATGAAAATATTACATCCGTTGAAATTTTAACCCCACAAAATTTATACATGCATTTAAGTCTTCTTGTGGAAAAATATAAAAATAATTCCGAAATAGGATTGCAGGGGGAAAGTTTTATAGATTATGCAAGTGATAAAATGGGGTTTGATTTTATAGAAAATCTTTTGGTAACGTTCAAAGGTTCATGGTAAACAAACACTTTGGAAAACTCTGTGCAATTGTTGTAACTTACAACATCGGTTCGAAATATAGGGGAAATTTTAACAGTATCCTTTCCCAGGTCGACAGGATTTTTATTATTGATAACGGTTCTGATCCGGAAACAGTCTCATTACTTAAGAAACTGCAGGAAGAAAATCCTGAAAGGGTGCGAGTCGTTCTCAATGAAAAGAATCTGGGCCTTGCAAGAGCCCAGAATATTGGTCTTTCTCATGCACTGGAAGAGGTGTTTGGTTGGGTACTTTTGCTTGATCATGATAGCTGGGCACATCCTGACATGATTCATAATATGGGCCAAGCTTTAAACAATTACCCGGAAAGGGAAAGAGTTGGTCTGATTGCCCCATATCTTAAAGAAATTAACGTTGACAGACAACCACGCTATATTGTCCCAAGATACAAGATACTGTTCGAAAGAAAGTACTTTGGCGCAACCCGCGTTATGGACGATGTGCTCTTTGTTATCGCATCAGGCAGCCTTATACGCATGGATGTTATTAGGAAACTTGGAAAGTTCAGAGAAGACTTTTTTATTGATTATATAGATTCCGAATTCTGCATGGCTGTCATTGTCAGTGGTTGGAAAATCCTGGTGGTAAGAGATGCGATACTTAAACATTCACTAGGAAACAAGCATTTGCACAATTTTTTTGGTCTGGAAGTTGTTACCACTAATCACTCTCCGGAGAGGCGGTATACTATCTACAGAAACCGTGTATATCTCTGGAAAAAGTATCTGTTCACCGTTCCTGCCTATATAGTATTTGATATCATAGCTGCCGGTTATGACTTGTTACGTATACTCCTCTTCGAGAAAAACCGCAGAAAAAAAATTACTCAGGCAGTAAGGGGGGGGCTCATGGGACTTGTCAGTACAGGCTGGTGCGCTAAACGTTTCTGAATCGATCATGTACCATAAGGCTATCGCTATCATTACCTGCGATTCACCCACCTCGGTTTACTACAGCCATCGAAATTTGGAATGGGTTTATATTCAAAATATGCCTGCCAGGTTGATACTTAAAACTATCTTTCCCCACATTATCTATGATATGGCAGCTTTTCTCTTTTTTATAGCACGCGGTCGAACCAAAGATTTTATAAAAGCTAAATGGGATGCTTTGAAAGGTTTGAAGAAGGCATTGAAAAAAAGAAAGCAAATTCAAAAAGCTATGACAGTTGAAGTTGATTATATCTGGAGACTGCTGGAAAGAGAATTGTTTTTTACAAGATTAACCAGACGATTAAAATAAAGAAAAGGGTAGCTGTTTACTATTACGAAGAAACTATGATAAAATATCGTTTAGATTTTGCTGAGAAGTATCTTAATGATTATTTAACAAAAAAAGATTCAACAGTTCTGCATCAAGGGCATATTATGCATCATATCAAGCCATGTGGGCGGCCTTAGGTGATCCAGAGGAGGGAAAAGTTTGGAGACATCTTGCAATAATAAAACATTTTGTAAGGGGTTATTGGTTTGCACCGAATCACTCAAAAACCGGGCCGGGCCTATTGGAAGATAAACGGCTGCCCCTAAGACGGCTGTACTCTTATAGAATAAAGAGTGATTATGATGCTATAGATATTGATCAGCATAATTTAGAACAGTTACTAAAAGCTGTGAAACAAGTAATAGATATTATTGATGAAAAAGGAGGCAGATAAAAGATGCCTGAGACTATAGCTACTGAAAAGAGCCTGGCAGAAGCTATCACAAAATTGGTAGATTCTCTTCATCACAAGTATCCTGGAATAATAGTAAAGCCGATTTCCAATTATGAAGACGAAGATTTTACGTTTGAGATAACTATTCCGAAAAATCTTCCTATTGATCAAGTTGAAGAGACATGCCATATGGAGTGCATCAAAACTGAAGATGAATATGATCTATTTATTTTTCCTAAGGTTGTTTATGAGAAATAGGGCAAAGGATCAACGCTTCTGCCTCTACTGACCAGGCGGCTATGAAAAAGTTGTTTCCATCCACCACAATCTTTCAAAACCGAGTGACACCACGGCATACCTTTTAAGCCGCATGTTATCGTATTTTTGCTCAAGCGCATTGCCGTATTGTATAACCTGTTTTTTTGCCTCTTCCATCCTGGTTTGCATTAAAGGAATAGATTGCAGCTTTTCTGCGCTTAATTCCTTTGCCTTTTGGCCGGTCAAACCGGATTCTTTAAGACTTACATATTTGAACTCAATGAGTATATCAAAGATTTTGAACCGTCTCATATCAGGCCGGATGATCATGGTCAAATCAGCGTAGGTGCGGCTTATATCTTTTTCTGAATCAATGATATAGAGAATGTCATTATAAAGAAGTGTCAAAAAAGCTGTTTTAACAGTGAGTTCATTGGCCCATCGGTAGTCGCGGTTATGGAATACTTTGAAAAATCTCTGTTCAACAAACTCGCAAAGCGGCTCCATATCGCCTTTGGCATAAAGCTGCCTGGCGGCAAAAACCCCGTCATCTCTGTCAGACGGATCAGGCAGGAGCATTTGCCGTATCCGTTCTACATAAAGACCGCGTGTTGTCAGATTGGGCACTCTCAGGATTAATTCGCCCTCATCTGTTTCGCCATCTATTGTCAATATGCCAAAATAATAGAGAAAAGAGGCGATAAAAGCAAAATCTTTGCTCTGATCCGTGACCATCTGTTGAATCCCGAAACGGGTAGCCAGCCTGGAGATAACCAGTTGATTATCCTTTTTCATCAAATCAAGAAGCAACTGGCTTCCTTTTGGTATCTGAGATATATACTGAAGCTTTGCCTCGTCTGCTGCAAGATTGGAATCGAGCATTTCTCTCGGATATTTACAGGCGCCGGAAAATGCCTTCATAAAATAGATTGCCAGAGTCGGATTATAAACAAGGTCTTTTGAATCAGGAGCAAACGCATATCCGTTATAATAAGTACGCATGATATCAAGTGCTTCCACAGCGGCTTTATCCCCGAATCCACATTTTGCTGCTATAGTTTTTAAGGCTTTTTCTATTTCCGCTTCATGAAATCCGCATAGATCATTAAAGGCTGGATTAAGATATATGTTTTCTGCAATATTATACCCGCTTGTAATATCGCTCATTACAACCGGTGATACACCTGTAATAAAACTGCGGTCAAAACCTGAGCCGTCTGTCGATGCCTTGACTGCTTTAAACAGTGTCTTTAGCGGTCCTTCCTCGTACACAAGCGCTTCGTAAATATCCTCTTTTTTTCTGCGCACTCCCATCATAACTTCATTGGCAAAGTTGTCATATTCGTCTATCAATAGATAAACAGGATGTCCGGACTTGCGGGTTATGGACAAAATGGATTTGATTGAATTGATGGCGTTATGAGGATCTACTTCAATATCACAGAACAGATAATCTTTATAATATAGCTCAAATGCTTTAATGCAGGAATTGATATGGTCATGAAACGCTCTTTTAATATCTTTAGCGCTTCCTGAAGGATCAACACAGGAAAAATCCCATTTAAGGATAAAGTATTTATTATGCAGGGGGGTGGGGTTTTTACCGATCAGGAGATGACCAAAGAGCTCCTGAAACCGGTCTTTCCGTGCCAGGTCATAATAGTTTTCAAGCATGGAAAGCAAAAGACTTTTGCCGAATCTTCTTGGACGAAGAAAAAGTAGGAAATATCCTGTATCCTCTATCATGGAGATACGGTCTGTCCGGTCGCAGTAAAACAGCTTTTCCGTTATGATTTTATTAAAATCGCATACACCGTAAGGAAATCTCATCATTATCCTCTCTCGTCTCCTTGATCTCTTTATGAAATTACCATTTTTTTACCAAACCATCATCCCTGGAGCAAGTCAAGTTTTCTTTGTTTTACCATTCGATCTGCTTGAGATATTGAGATATCGCAAATTTTCTTTCTTTACTGAGTACGGGATTTCATGATATCTTGGACATTCTTCATTTTTTGGTTTACACTTTTTTGATGTTGGTTCTTGCCCGGCTCCCATGCTCCAGCGTGGGAAACCATATGGTAAAACCTAAATTGAGCGATTTTTGGCTCGATCTGCACTGATCTCTTGCGCATCAAGGATTCGCGAAAATCCTCAACATATCCACTGGTATGCCTGCGGTTTTCGCAAACCCTTATGCATCAAGATTTCAGCACATCTCTTCCCCAAAAATCGCTCAACTTAGGTAATACCTGATTGATCATTTTGTTAAATTCCTCTTCAACTTTGGCTTCAAAGTCAGCTTCGATTTGGTAAACTTCGGTGAATTCAGCAAACGCCCAGCGGCCATAATGTCCGTGGTTATTTACCCCTGGTACCCAGTAGGTCTCCATGGTGGATTTTTTCTCCTTGGCATCCTAACAGCGATATCCCTGGACACGGGGAAATTTTATCTCAAGGGCGTCACGTTCGGGTCGAACCGCTTTGACATGAATGGTTTTTCTTGGCGGCTGGGGCGGGGCGATCACCGGTTTGGCTGTAAAATCAAACGGGATTCCCAGTATATCCGCATACTCGACATTAAACAGACCTTCTTCGTTAAGGTCATAAGACTGACGGCGCAGGGCGCGGCCAATGACCTGTTCACACAGAAGCTGTGTCCCAAACGCACGCATGCCCAGAACGTGGGTGACAGTATTGGCATCCCAGCCTTCGGTAAGCATGGAGACCGATACCACGCATCGGATCATTTCGCCCAGTCGTCCTTGCTTGCCGACAGTGTTCATGACCTCCCTGAGCAGGTCATGATCCGTAATGTTTTCAGCCTGACGACGGTCGCCGGTGCGCTCGATGATTTCCCTGCGAAAACGGTCTATTTCGTCGGCTGCCATGTTCCGAAAATTTTTATCCAATGCATCTCCGGATTCCAGTTGCCGGCTGTCAATGAGCAAGGTGTTTGGGCGTCCCAACTGCTGGCCATGTTCATCAAAATTTCTAAACAGCTCCAAACGGCCATTTACTAACTGACTTGTACCGTCTTCATTCTCCCTGTAAAAACCGGAAATATAATCATAAACCAGTTTGGATGTGGAGGTGTTGTTGCAGACAATGATAAAACAGGGCGGCACATGAATGCCGTTTTCTTCCCACAGATCATATGTTTTTTTGTAATGCCCGTAAAGGGCTTCCAGCGCTGTCTGCAGTTCAACGGGCAGACTGAGGGGATCAAGAACTTTTGACTTGCCTCTCCCTTTTTTTGGCATTTTCTTACCAATATGCTGCCAGAGATTTCGGAATTTTGGCATCTCTTCGCCGGGTATGTTGTCGGCTACCGGTACTCTCGGCAGCTTGACGATTCCACATTCGATGGCATCCATTAATGAAAAATCGCTCATGGTCCATGGAAACAGGGTGCCTTCGACATAACCGGAACCGCTTAAAAAAAATGGGGTTGCCGATAAATCAATAACACGCGAAATGCCGAGTTTTCGATTAACAGTCTCAAGGCCGGAAATCCAGAGACGTGCGGCTTCATTATTTTTTTGGGCTTCT
>DAOUSD010000100.1 GCA_030627405.1 Deltaproteobacteria bacterium | reverse complement strand
TGAGCATCGCTGCCGGATCTGCAAGCGAGGTGGAATATCAGATGCTTCTCGCTTGCGATCTCAATTATATACAGGATGAAACATATAGAGAACTTAATCAACAGGTCAATGAGGTAAAGAGGATGTTTAACAGTTTTATCCAAAAGCTAACCGCTAATGGCTAAAAGCTAACCGCACAGGTCGCAATTATTTGGAAAAAGGTGTTGATATTTTTATTCAATCGTAATAATTGATTAAAAATTAATTATAATTTCAATTAGTTATTCACAAATGCTTCTGTTAAATATGTTCTTGGTCATTTTTTTAATAGAATGATACCGAATCGTTCAAGGTAGTAAAGATAATTGAAAATGGAGACCAGACAATTTACCGTAAACCAAGATGCGGAAGGAACTTTCCGGTTTAAGGGGAAGTTGACCATACATGACCTTGAATACCTGAAAAAGTTCATAGATACTTCTTTTGACCGTGTAAAAAATATTTTCCTTAGTATGGGAAAAGTTGTCTATGCAGATACAGCTTCAATCCAGTTGCTCATTGCCTTCAAAAAAGCCATGGGTTCGGAAGTCAATTGGAAAATTACTGATATGTCCCCCGAGCTTGAAAAAATTCTGGAACTAAGCGATCTTAAAAAAGAATTGATATGATGGAAGAGCATATCTTAGTGGTTGATGATTCACCTACCATTAGGTCGGCGGTTTCTTTTTGCCTCCGAAATGCCGGTTACGAGGTAAGTGAGGCTAAAAACGGAAAGGATGGCCTGAAAAAGCTGGAGAGTATGAAGGAGAGCCGGCAAGGCCTTGCCCTGATTGTCACAGACATAAACATGCCCCAGATGGACGGCATTACCTTTATAAAAAATGTCAAAAAAAGCAACTTCCGATTCCTCCCCATTCTATTTTTTACCACTGAATCAAAAAAATCCATACTTGAAAAGGGAAGAGCCGTTGGGGCTTCCGGCTGGTTGGTTAAGCCGTTTCAGCCCGAACAGCTCTTGTGGGCAGTAAAGAAATTAGTGTGGCCCAAATGAACGAACCTGACGAAACCTTAAAGATCTTTTTTGCTGAAACAGAAGATCTTATTAAAACTTCTGAAGAAAGTCTTCTGCGCCTGGAATCCGCACCCGAGGCTGGACCAGAGCTCGAAGAACTTTTCCGGGCTATCCATACATTGAAGAGTGGCTCAGCAATGGTTGGATTCGATCACATCTCAGAATACGCTCATCTTATTGAAAACCTTCTGGACCGACTTAGAGACGGAAAACTTCCTATAACCAGGCCTCTGATTTCCTTTCTTTTGGAAGAGATCGATTTTATCCGTGATATGGTAGATAAGTGTGCCGACGGTGAGACAGGCATTGAACCCGTAGTACTCGAAGCACGAAAGGCCCGGGTCAACCGGTTTCTAGGAATGGATAGCATTAACCGGGACGATGCTGATTTATCCGAAACGATCACCCATAATTCCATTAAAGCCAAAAAATGGCATTGTTACAATATAGATCTTATCTTTAGAAAAAACCTTTTTGAGTCAGGTATAGATCCTCTCCTTCTGCTTCTGAACCTGAAAGAAATGGGTGAATTTATTGAGGTGGTTTCAGACAGTTCGGAGCTTCCACGCTATGAAGAAATAGATATTTACAAGCTCTATATTTCATGGCGCGTTATTCTGAAGAGCGCTGCATCTCTTCAGGAAATCGAAAATATATTTATGTTCGTCAAAGATGACAATGATATTGAGATAGAAGAGATAACAAATCGTTACAAAGACGGTGTAGACCTTAAGGCCGGAGGCATGCCCATTGGTGAAGCCCTCATTGAAAAGAAAAGTATCACCAAAAACGACTTGGAGGAAGCTCTAAAAAAACAAAAAAAAATCGGAGAAATTCTTGTAGAAGAAAAGAAAATTGATAAAGAGGCTTTACAGACGGTTGTCACCATGCAGGAAGAGAGCCGAGCTGCCTATCGCAAGACGAGCATAAGAGTTGATGTTTCAAAGATAAATTATCTTGTTAATCTTGCCGAGGAAACGGGCGTTGGTCTTTCCAGAATGCAGAACATGCTTTCAGACCAGGAAGCTCCAAATATGTATGAAATAAATCTGCAACTGGAAAGTCTAATAAAAGTAAACCGTGAATTTCAAGAAAGGGTTGCGCAAGTACGCATGTTTTCTCTGGAGGGAACTTTCCGACGATTCCAGCGGATTGCCAGAGATACTGCATTGGATCAGAATAAACAGATAAAGACCATCATATCAGGTACTGAAACTGAACTAGACAAGGAAGTTATCGAGTGCATCACAGATCCTTTGAAACATCTGGTGCGAAACTGTGTGGGTCACGGTATTGAGTCTCCTGAGGAACGAATGGCAAAAGGCAAACCTGAAGAAGGAATAATCGAATTCAGGGCGTATCAGAAGGGAGGACAAATTTTTGTCCTGATCCGGGACGACGGCAATGGTATTAATATTGAGAAAATACGAGAGCGGGCTCTGGAAATGGGAATTGAAGTGCCGGATGAGGAGATAGATAATGAAACACTTATGCAGATTGTCTGTAATCCTGGTTTTTCTACTTCTTCCAGTGTAACAAAACTGTCCGGCAGGGGTGTTGGCATGGATGTAGTTAAAACGGAAGTTAAAAAGCTGGGAGGCTCCCTGAAAATTGAAACAGCAAAAGATAAAGGAACCACCTTTACACTGGCTTTTCCACTTACATTTGCCCTGACTGAAGCCCTGCATTTTAGAGAAAAAGACAGATCCTATCTGGTCCCCCTCTGGGGTCTGGTTGGAACCGAGAAGTTCGAACAAAGCAATATACGATCTTTTGGAGGAGATGAAAAACTCTATCGTTTTAGAGGCAACTATCTTCCCATAATGAATTTATCCCGTGTTTACTGGGACGAAATGTCGGATATAAACAGTCAAGAAAAGGTTATGATATTTTTAGATACCGGCAGGCGGGGATTTGGGCTTATAGTAGACGAAGTCCTTGACTGCCGGCAGATTGTAGTCAAAAGTCTTGAATCAAACTATCGGAATGTAAAAGGCATATCCGGCGCAACCATTATGGGCGACGGCTCTGTTGCACTTGTTCTTGACCTTTTTGACCTTGATAAAATCTTTTTTAATAAAAATTAGGAGTAGGGTATGAACAAAAAAATACACACTATCTATATCCGAACATGGTGGTTTGCATCATGTTTATCTTTACTGGTGTTTTTTGTTTTTTCATTTCCTTCATTTCCTTCATTCGCAGAGGAGAAAAAAGAAAACAGGTATATGGGCACTGATTTTTGTAAGCCCTGCCACGAAACCCAGTATATTTCTTTCAAGAGTCATGCAAGGAAAAGCCGCTCCTTTGAAAGTATACAAAAGATGAAAAAAGGTCTTACTGAAGATGAAATCCAGGGATGTTATGCCTGCCATACCATGGGATACGGGAAACCCGGAGGTTTTATAAGTCCTGAAAAGACACCTGAACTTAAAAATGCAGGATGCGAAGTCTGCCACGGGCCCGGCAAGATCCATATCGAAACAAAGGATCCAGCTTATATCATTCGTAACGTGACAATAGACATTTGCCAGGAATGTCACATTGAAGAGCGGGTTCAGGCTTTTCGATACAAGCCGATAATTTATGCCGGTTCCCACTGATCATCCGGAGGTAAATATTTTATGATTAATTCAATGTATTCGCTTTTGAAAAAGTCAAAGTTGCGAACCAAATTTTTTGTGATTACCCTTCTGGTTGCAGGCCTCTTCATGGGATTCAGTCTCTATCAAAGCATTTCCTTTTACACGGAAACCACCATGAACCAGGTTGCAGAGTTTTCAGATCGATTGCTGGAAAATACTTACAGCGCCATGAAGTTTCCCATGTCAATAGGAGACGAAAAAACAGTAAAAGAACAGCTTAAAGGTATTAAAGAGCACATGAGCGGCGTTCAGGTCTATATCACCGATTTTAATCAGTGCATTGCCTATGCGTCGGAAGAAGGAATTATTAACAGTAATATGAAAAAGCATCTCAATCGTATTGAGTCGCTTAACGCTCTGGGAGAGACTCTGCTAACGGGCAAAGCACCTGAAACATCCTTTTATGACAGAATAGACGATGAAGCATTTCTGATTACCATAAAACCGATCCTCAATGAATCATCTTGCCATCACTGCCATGCGGCGAACAGAAAAGTTTTAGGCACTATGGTCGTAAAGCAGTCTCTCAAAAATGTGTTTGCTGAAATCAGCAATAACAGAAACAAACTTATTGTTGAATTTATGATAGCCCTTGTGGGACTGGTAGCTGTCCTCAATTTTGTTTTTTTCAGGCTGGTTTCGAAACGCATTAACCGCTTAAGGGACAAAACCGACCAGGTTGCCGCAGGAGATATTACAGTAAGGTCTCGTGATGATTATGAAGATTCGATCGGAAAGTTGGCCCGTAACTTCAACCAGATGATCAAAAGCATACATGACCGTATAGAATACGCCACCAGCCTCAAGCGTGGAATAGTAGATCCCTTCTTTATGGTTGATCCGGATATGAAAATAACCTTTATTAATAAAAATGCTGTTCGTTTGTCAGGCCTTAACCTGGAAGATGCGACAGGTAAACCCTGCCACGAAGTTTTCCATAGCAGCGCATGCGAAAAAGGCTGCCCCGTCAAGAAAGCACTGGAAACGGGCGAACTCACCAAGGCAACAAAAATTACTCTGACAGACAGCAAAGGAAAAGAAACTCCAGCCATGTCCATTTCTTCTATATTGAAAGATTCATCAGGTAAAGTTCTGGGAGCATTTGAGATAATTCGTGACGTGACTGTAGAGGTAGAAGCGGAGAAAAGTCTTCAGGAAGCATATGCTCGAGAGGGTAAGGCCAAAAAGGCTCTGGAAAATAAAGTTAAGGACCTTTCTGAAATACTCGAACGTGTCGGGCAAGGCGATTTTACAATTCGAGGCGTTGTTTCAGGCACCGAAGATGCCATGGACGTGCTTACCGGCAGGATCAATGAAACCCTGGAAGCAATAGTGAACCTGATAACTCAGGTCAAGAGTCATATTATTCTTGTCATCAGGGGAATCATGCAAATTTCCCATGGCAACCAGAGTCTTTCCCTGCGTACACAGCAACAAGCATCAGCTATGGAAGAAATAAGCGCTACACTTGAACAGCTTGTAACTAACACCACTGAAAATTTGAAAAATACCAGGCATGCTGACTCTCTGTCAAAAGAAGCGGTAAATGTGGCCCTGGAAGGAGTAGGCCAGGTTGAAAAAACAGCCCAGGCAATGGTGGAAATGTCAGATGCAAGCCAAAAGATTGTTGAAATGATGGAACTTATAAATGAAATAACCTTTCAGACGAATTTGCTGTCAATTAATGCCGCTGTTGAGGCGGCAAGGGCTGGAGAACAGGGACGCGGTTTTGCGGTAGTAGCAAATGAAATACGAGATCTTGCAAAAAGAAGCGGCGCTGCTTCTAAGAATATTCAAGCATTGGTCAGGGAAATCATGGACAAGGTAACATCATCCGAAAAATGGGTTGATGAACTAAAAAATGGATTGGCCGGAATTGTAAATACTTCTCAACAGGTTTCAGATGCACTTGGAGAAGTTAGTCAAGGGACAGAAGAAAGTTCAAGAGGAATCGAACAAATTAACCAGAGGACCCAGGATCTGAGTGATGTAAATGAAAAAAACGTCTATTTTGTGGATGAGATTGCTCAGGAAACCCAGAAGCTAACCGAAAAGGCAGAACAGCTTCATAATATAACAGGGCTGTTTATTCTTGGGGACAAGGAGGAAATTAAGAAAGAAGAAGCTTTGAAAGCAAATTTTTTCAAATCTCCCGGCTTGAAGGATCGTCGTGAATCCAAAACTGTTGCCGTCCCGCTGCAAGAAGATCTGCTGAGCAAACCACCTGCCGATGATATTAATGACGATTTGTTAGAAAAAGAATTTGAAGAAGGATTTGAAGAATTCTGATGGCTGGAACCCAATACGTTGTCTTTTCTATTAACCAGCAGTTTTTTGGGATTGAAATCTTTAAAATAAGAGAGGTTTTAAGTTACCGGGAGATAACCCCCCTGCCCCAAATGGAAGGGTTTATCAAGGGCATTATAAATCTTCGGGGAACCGTTATTCCTGTTTTTGATCTGCGTGAAAAATTTAACATGCCTGCAGCAGAATACACGCACTTTAATGTGATCATTGTAGTAGAAATTTCAGGGAGGATAATGGGTGTTATTATTGATGATATTTCAGATGTGCTTGAGATTCTTCCTGAAGAATTTCAAACAACAGGCAATCTTCCATCTAATGTTCAGCGTGAATATCTAAAGGGAGTCGGGAAAAAGGACGATAAGATGATAATCCTTTTGGATATGGACCATCTGTTGAGTTCTGAAGAACTCGAATTAGCTGATGCCGCATAGAATGCTCCCAAAGTTTTCTGAAAAAAATTTTAATCTTTTCCAAAAAACTTGCGACCTGTGCGGTTAGCCATTAGCTGTTAGCGTTTAGCCGTTAGCATTAAAAAGGAGTGGAAATGAGAGATTTTAGAGAACTTAATCAACAGGTCAATGAGGTAAAAAGGATGTTGA
>DAOUSD010000001.1 GCA_030627405.1 Deltaproteobacteria bacterium | reverse complement strand
CAAGTATGTCTGAATCATTTTCTCAATACTTTCATTCATGTATTTTTCCCCATTCTCTCGAAACCACATAAAAAAAGCAAATAACAGTTCACTTTCGTTTGCTAACAATGCGTAATATTGCATTGCTGGTTCAGTACTTCGATTTAACTTTTCTGGGTTAAGCCCATAATTATTTTTGCCATCCCGCTGTAGGCTTTTCAAGCCTATTTTGATTCAGCCAATAGCGAATCATTCCGCTTTTATTTGATTTCCCAAAGAGCTTTTTTGAAATATCAATTAAGTCCTGTTCTTCACTTTTGGTAAGCGATAATGTAACCGCTTTTGTTTTTTCTTTTGTCATTAAATTTCGTTTTTAAAATTATCAGAAGAAACTATGTAGTGCAATAAAAGCAAATCATGTACATCCATAATATCAGAAAGATGATATTCGCATAAATCTTCTGCACCCGGGTAAATTGTAATTTCCTCTTTACCAAAATAGATGCTGTATATCATCCCGGTATCGTCACTATCGGAAATATGATTAAAGAATCCAATGGCATTGCTTTCGTCATCATTCATAAATGTATCACCGATAAATTCTTTTGTTCTTTCTATTATATCAGCTTTTAATTCCTGTGCAAGCTCATTCGTTTTTTCTGTAAAGTAATCTCTTGTTTTCATCGTTTCAGTGTTTAAATTTATAATTACCCTACAAATATAGTAATTATTTACTAATTACCAACTATTTATTAAAACAAAAAAGAACCTCCCTAAAAATAATTATTACAGACGTTCTCGTATCAAAATTTCGTGGTTAAATTGGCAACGCAACATACGCTGCAACGTTAGCGTTCATTTGCCAAACACTCTTGCTGTTCACGTGCTTTCTTCATAAAATCCGTGTCCTCACTTGGTCTTTCCATTTCAAGTTCATCGTATTGGTCGAGTATATATAACTCTTCATTACAATTAGTGCATCCATTACCGTACACTTTACATCCGCAATCTTCGCAATATTCTGCCATAGCTTTAAGTTTTAAAATGCCAACGCTCAAAAACGAAACGCTAACAATATGTATATGTAATACAGCCAATTAAGTTTAATTTAAGGTTGAAAATATGTGCAAGGCTGTACTACACATACATTCAACGTTATAGACAATAAAAATTGCTACAATCGTAATGTAACTTTATTGCCGTGTGTATATAGTCTATGGGTGTGGTGTTTACATACACCGCTTATTTTGTTTCGTGGCTCGTAGTCTTTACAATTCTTTTTACCACAGGTGTCTGTCGTTCCATCACCGCAAAACAAATGCTCCTTACACCAAAATATACCACCGCCTATAATTTCAGGCTCAGCTTCAAATACTTCAATCTCTGTTAAATTGTTTTGCTGCATATAGCTATCAAAATAAGCTACTGTTCTGCAAATCTCAGAGTCACTACGTTTAAAGTAATATTTTTCTTTTTTCATCCCGTAATTTTAAAAGCCTATAACAAAGTGTCATACATAATGCGCTGGCTCTCGTATTTGGCTTTTGCCTACACACCCTCTGATTTAATGCCGTAAGCTTTTAACAACTCTTCAACACCTCCGTATCCAATATAATCATCGAATTGGAATATCAGAATATCATCAGGGTCTTCTTGGTCGGGAAGTTGACCAAACGTATCATCATTATCCAGCATAATAACTATGCCAGTGTGCTGATGTTCTTTAACCCATTTCCACTTTTCAACATCGTTTTGTAAGGCGTTGAACTCCTTTAATAAGTCATTGTTTATCATCTTATTTAATTTTATGCCCTCGCACACCGTATGCGGAGCTGGTTATCTTCGTTTTTACTTCTGTGCGTAATTCAAAAGCGCACTATGCATACACAAACCGTTGTGCGCAATGCCCCTAAAAAGCGAATAGGTTTTAATTTTGAATCTTATCACTTTTTAGAAGAGAAAGCACAGCGCACAACACCATATATAGGTAATGCGCTGTGTTTCAATCGAGTTTCGTGCTAATTTACCAAAAAGAAAAAGCCACCGCTCTTTTGGCTTTGCAAGCCAATTTGGTTAGGAACAATGTCCCGTACTGCCTCCGCAGTGTCCTGCCATTGCTTCAATGGCGTTTGCAACTTTTCTTAAAATTCTTGTGTACATAATTTTTACCTCCATCCTTTAGTTAAACATCCGTTTTCATAAACAACTCCATAGTTGCTTTTCTTAGCTATTGTAAATAATTTTGAGCAAACTTTTACACCATCCATAAAAGAGGCTTTTAGCGTTTTTTCGCAAATAAAGCAACTTCTCTTTAGTAGTACTGGAGTTTTAAAGTTTGGTATCAAATCATTCATTTTTAAATATTTTTGGCATCCATTAAAATAAGGTGTACCAAGCTTTAAATTAAATGTTTCTTCAAAAGAAACAAAATAATCTTTTCCGTGTTGTATTTCACTTATTTTAATAGAGTTAAATCCCATCTTATCGTAATGCAGTAAACACTCTTCAATATCCTCTTTTTTGTATAAATAGGGCTTTACAATATTAAGGTTAATTCTAATCTTCTCTTTACTTGGTAGGTTGTTGTAAAAAGATTGCCTGTCATATTTACTTTTAACCTTCCTTATTTCATCTGCAACAGCTTCATTGTGGCTTTGTACGCTTAAATTCATTCCATCAACCAAAGCAATAAGCTCTGTGAATAAATCAATTCTATCGTGGCATATTTTTGGCACGGCAGTAGTTACAAATATTTTAAGCTTAGTTTTTGCTTTCACAAGCTTAATGCAGTCAATCAACTCTTGTAAATATAAACAAGGTTCTCCACCTAAAAATAAAACATCATTATAACCTTCTTGCTTGTCGATTATAGTTTTTGCAATTGCGTTAATATCAGGTTTCTTAATATCAAAACCAGAGTATTTCATATCAATACAATGTGCGCATTTATTATCACAGGCACTTGTAAAGTGTACATCAAAGCTGTTATATATTCCATCACAGCAATTGTTTTTAAATTTGTTTTTCATATTCTTAGTTTTTAAGAGAAGAAAACCCTCCCTTTTTTTCTTTTTTACTGTATTCTTTCAATCTAATTTCGTGCGTTAATCGCCACTATTCTTGCACGAGCCGTTATATAAACAATAAAAATTATTCAATTCTATCGCTTAAACAAGTCGGGCAATACATATAAGTTTCATTACTAAATTCATCGTTTTTAATTAATTCATCATCGTAACCTTCCCATCCGCAGTTTTCACATCTTACTGTCATTGATGTATCATCATTTAATAAATCCATAATTTTAAAAGTTTATAACAAAAGCTATATTTAAAAGCCTATGTAAAGTTTATACTAAATTTAATCGTTTGTGGTTAGGCTTCAAAACTTAACCAAACCATTATAAACAAATAAAATTATAGCTTACGCCATCCTTTGTTCCAATCCATTATTGCGAACCATGGTGTATCGCCAAAACCAGCAATTCCAACCTGCAAATCTTCACCATATAAGCAACACCACTGGTTGCCATCTTTGTAAAGTTTTGGCTTTATCGTAGCAAATAAGTTATATTCTTCTCTTTCAATAGCTGCATTATGGTCTGATTGTTGTGTCAATGTCTTGTAATCCATAATTTTTAAAAGTTTGTAACAAAGTCTAAAAATAATGGGCGTGGCCCACATTTAAGTCCTTGTTTATTAGTAATTTATATAACTATTTTTATCATTATTGGTATCTACGCGGCCCACTATTCTTAGCCGGAACGTTACCCACAATTAAGCAATTTTTTATATTCGCTAATTAAATGTTTAGTCCACATTGAATCGTACTCTTTGTCGTTAAGCCATTTCTCAAAATCGCTTAACTGTTCGCTTCGCTGGGTAACAAAGTGTAAATCCAAACCGCTTGCGCCCGTAGAATACCCTTTGCCATCCCACTGTTCAAATATGTCTCCCTTAATTACTTGCTTAATATTCCTTAATATTCTCCATTTTGCCAACCTGTAGCTGTAGTTAAATATACTTTTCATTTTGGCTGGTTGGTAAAAGTTAATTCCCATGAATTTTACTTGTATAATTACGTTTTGGAAATCTCCGTGGTTTCCAGTGTGTTGTGTTTCTGTGTATTCTAATTTTTTCATGTCCATCGCTCGGTAATTTATAATTTTTATTCTCGTTTCAAATTCTTTCGGTAATCTAACAGCGGTCAGCACTTACAATTTACCGTCAGCAACTATAAATTGGCTGAATAATTCGCAGCTCTTTTTTCAATGCTCAGCAACTCTGGTAGTTCTCCGTTTTTTCGTAAATCTTCCATAAAGCCAATTAACAGTTCGCTTCGCTTGCTAGCAAAGTCTAAATTTAAAAGCTTTAACTCACTTCTGTGGTAATATTCAGCGAACTTTAATAAATCGAAGTATGTAAATCTTCGTATCTCTTTTGGTACTTTACTTGTAGCAAGTAAATCGTCTTGGTTAAAATAATCTTCTGTTGTCATTATCTATTTTTTTTACGTTAAAACTTCAAAACTTAGCCAACCATTATGCCTCATTTGCTACATAAAACTCGTATAATTTTTTAACGTTCTGGTATTCAGCATTATTCCCTTTTTCTATACGGCTTATCGTTGGGGTACTTACTCCTGTTTTTTTACTTATTTGTCGCATACTGTATCTAGTTTTTAACCTCATTTCCTTTAATTCCGCAAACGAAGGCATAATAATATGTTTATTTAATAATTTTACTATAGCTTGTGATAGCTTGTAAAAGTTATAGCTCCATATTACATGCCCTTTATTTCCGTTTTTGCTTTCTTCAAATTCAGCTATGTATTTCAACTGGTCTAGTACTTTTGTTACATTTTCGTTAATCATATTCGTAGTTTTAAATTCGTAAAATTCCAAAACAAACACAAACCGTTATAAACAAAAAATTATCACGGCATACAGTATTATATATGCGAGTGAAATTATTGCTATAACGTCCAATATTCTATTAAGTATTTTCCTCATAATTTTCAATTTATAACAAGGTGTATAAAAAATAAAATTTATTACTTATACTGTACCAATTCACCACAATACTCACAAATGTCTGCAAGTTGTATTGCCCCCGGTCGCCACGAGTAATTACCTTCATACGTTTTTTCATGTTTACATATCTTTCTGATTTCACTTAATTTATCTTCACTCATTTTAATAACTGTGAATAGATGTTCACATGCCACCTTAATGTCTTCATTTTTCATATCCATAAATTTTAAATTTCATACACAAACCATTATATGCAATTAAACCATCACTAGCTCATAATCTATATTTAAACAACTTAGTAGCGTATATAATATAGGTCTATTAGTTATATCTAAATGAATATAATTAGCCGCATCTCCTAATATTGTTTTGTGATACCACTTGTATATCTTTTCATTTGGATTACAATAAATATATCCATTTATAAAGTCAATCTTATAAATTGTTTTTGGCTTATTCATTTCGTTACCCTCTATTTTTAATTGGGTAAATCCTATTTTTTTTAGTTCCTTTGGTGTTAAATTTAATTGTTCCATATCTGTATTATTTATTTAAAAAATTATTAATAAAAGCATATAACACTATGTCATACGCCATATTTCGCTGCGCTACATACAGCGCATACATTTAACGTTAGCGGTAGTTGTACTATAATGTGTAGCTAAACACTTTTCGCAAACGGAAGCAGTTTCTTTGTTGCAGATAGTACAACTACTGCTATCGTTCGTTGGTTTCTGTTTGCCTTCGCTTAACAACTTTAGGTATTTACTAATCTCTCTTTTTTCTGATTCACAAGTAATTATCAATAAGTCTTCAAGTTGTTTTAAAATTTCGTTGTTATCCATACTAAAGTGTTTAATTATATCTCGTTTATAATGCTTCGGTTATTCATCAGCGGTAAGTACTTAGCCAAACCATTAGCGGTCAGTGCGATAATCGCGCCCGAACTTCGCCCATTCAACAACATCCAAGTATTTTTTATAGCTATCTGTATTTAGTATTTTATCAGTATTTGATAGTGGAAGTTCTATCTCTTCCCAAATATGTTCTTCCAGCTCTTTGTCAGAAAGCACCGAACCGCTAACAATATGTTTATTGCATTTGCCTGTAGGTGTCTGATAACTGGCTGCCATCGCACGTACAACACAGCTAAGAAAGTAGCCAAGCACAATAAGTGTTATACCTAACCAATATTCATCGTAATAAACCCATGTACTAACTCCACTACTTAATCCTACTAAAAATACCATGTGTCCACCAAAGTTCTTCAATGCCTTTGCTATCATAATTTTAAAATTTATGTTATTTACTAATTCTATCGGTATTTCAACGGAAAATGTCAACTTACAATTTACCATTAGACTCCATTACCAATAATTGTAACAGCCCTTTTTATTCCTTTCCAAATTGGAGCAACTTTTGTTAAATAATCTCTATTTCTATCTAATTCAATTTGCTCTCTTATACGAGCATCACAAAAATTAGTCAGCATTTCTATTGCTGTATTTTTTAATCCATTTTTTTCAATAATCTCAGCACAAATCTCTTTATACAATTCTTGTGCTTTTTCTTTTTCTAAATCTTCCACCTGTTTATAAAATCGTTCCATTTTATTAAATCTTAAATATTTTTTGCCAACGCACTTTTAAGAGTAGAAATTCGCATAGTGCCTAGTCTTGCTAATTTAAATAGTTCATCTTGCGTCCATTTGAATGCGTCATTTCTTACAGGTGCATTTATGTCATATATAACTTTATTATTTTTCACATATACAAGCCCAGAATTATAGGGTAAGTTCTCTTTCGCAAAATCAAGCATTTCAAATGGGATTGCATAATATAGTTGTTTTATGAATTTACTGTCATGTGAATGTTTCTTTTTAGCATCTGCCTTAAAATCGCTTTTACTTACTTTTATTTCAAATTCAGTAGCATAACCAGTTAATGTAACTTTCAAAATATCACATTCATGCAACTCATCATAGCATCTTTTGCCTTCATTATAAAAGTATCTTACTATCCCAAAAGAAACATTAGAAACTACTATATTTTGCCTGAAATTACACTCTTTCATAAGTGCTATTTCCATTTGTAATGTATTTAATCCCATGCTAAAAATATTTAATTATTAATTCGGTTTATTTAATCGAGGTTCGCAATAACCACAAGTTGGTAACAAGTGGTGTGATTTAATCTCTCCCTCCTACGGTCATGAATTTTTATTCATAATTTATTTCCTAAAACTATCCCCTTTAATTTCTATAAAATTGAACATTTCCTTGAATCTATCCATCAGTGCACTGTCGAAACAATCTAATTTACCAGGATGGAAATTACTAGTTGCATGAGTTAGTATCTTTTTTTCCTGAAATATTTCATATCTGGCCATTAACATTGAGTTAATTACATACTGAATATTTGTCCCATAGAATTTCTCGTCAATTGGCTTTCCGAATTCGTTGATGCAAAGATTAAAAGGTTTGTTATCTTCAGTATTCCTGCCATATTTTGCAATATTGCCATTATCCCTATAGGACTCAGATATCTTCTCAACTGAGGTTATTCCGAACCCATTCGCACTGAATGGAAAGAAAGTGGCTAAAAATCTACTAAAAATCGACATGGTGATTGTTTTACCTACTCCGAACTCGCCATAAAGATAAATTCCTTTACTCATGTCGTATCCTCCATTTCCGGTAAAATATAAAAATAAGCTATTAAATACAATTTTCATATCTTCACTTAATATGAAATCAGGAACCATTGATTTTCCAGTATTGAAAATTCCGATTTTTAATGTAGCTGAAACTTCCGGTGTTAGTTCAATTAATTTATTAACGATGGATTTTCCACCCTCCATCATTTGGCTCTGATGATTGCGTAGTATTTCGTCCAGTTTCTTCATTTGCTATTTTGTTAATTATTAATTCGTCATTCCAACGTTTTTGATTTAAGAATGTAGATGGGAATGGCTGATATTGAATGTCAGAAAATTGTTTTTTCCATTCAGGAATAATATCTATTATTTTCTGCTGTTCATCCTCTTTTAATTTGTCCCATTTTCTTTTACAGGAATCTTTATCACCTTTTTTCTTATCATATAAATTCCAAAAAATATCAAACTCTATATTTACTTTACTTCTATTTACTTTACTTTCCTTTACTTTAGGAGTGTTACGAACACTTTCAGAACGTGTTACATTTTCTTTAACATCTTGTTTTTCACGCCATTCAGAAATTCTTTTTGCGTTTTTTTCTTTTTTTATCTGGTACTTTTCACTAAAGTTTAGCAATTGTTTGTTGAAAGTTTCACCATTGTTTGATGAAATAAGTTCTATTTCTTCCATAAACGACCAGCATTTATTAAGTCTTTTGCCAACTTTTAATTGATGTTTTAACACCTCTGTTGAGACTGGTTTTTCCTGTAATGCAATTTTTTCCAATGCAGTATAAAATAAACCTAATCCTTCATATCCGAACTTAATGAATAGTTGGGTTATTTTTTCATCGTTAAAGGAGTTTGAATCATGTAAATAATATTTCATTTTACAATTGTTAAAAATTAAAACAAAAAAATTACAGTTGAATAAATTGAACACCGTCAATAACAACTATTTTAACCTTTTTCTCCTTTGCCATATTATATACAGTTTGTCTGGTAACCATTATGTCCTTTGCATAATTGGAAACTGTTTTAAGTTTTGTTTTATCTATCTTTAATGCCTCCACTTTACAGTTGTATATTTATTAGTTTAAAAAATATCCACGAAGGGATACTAAAGCGATTGCAAGATACAAAATATTATTTAATAATCAATATCACTTGCGTAATTTTCTGAATACAATCTTACCGGTTCTCTTTCCGAATAACAGGTGCCTTCTCCTAATCATCCGTTTAGCTTCCACATAGTATCCTCTATTCTCAGTAAGAACCTGAAAGTAATTAGAATACTTCAACACTTTTTCAAGTGACATGCAATTGCCAGGGAAGTAAATGTTGAATAACTCGACAGCCTTGTCGATTGACTGGCATTTGTAAATCTTAATCTTTTCAGTCCCGGTAACTGCGACGAGATACCCGATTTTGTCTTTCGCGAATATTGACATTGATAACGTCAATAGTATAATTATTAATAGTGTTTTCATGATTTTAATCTAAAGTGTTATCATCCATTTTGCCAATATCACGTAGTACTTCATTCTGAGTGCGTTTTCGGTGCTTATTCCCACATATTGGGCATTGATACATGGTATGTTCTTTGTCATATCGGAACCGCTTTCCCTCCTTGTGAATAACTTTCATCTCACAATTACAGATATTGCATATTGATTCAGATTCAACTTGTTTGTCGTAGTCGCTTTTTAATTGGTCTTCGTTTGATGGTGCCATGGTTAATCCCATTTTTTATGATACATTCTTCTCATCTCATTCACCAATTCATCAAACGTCCGAATATAACCCATGTCTACGGCAAAAGCCATTTTCTTTTCCAGATCTGTTAGCTCAGATAATTGTTCCTGAGATGCGGAGTCCCGAATTCCTCTTTCGTGGCGATTGAATACAATCCAATTAAGGCCCTTCGACATTGTTCGGTAATCAATGCCAGTGAATTTCTGAACTGCGCTCGTAAGACCGTTGAAATTATCACCAGCATTGTGTCTATTTTCAATCAATTGGTCTGCTATGAACTTTATAACCTGAAGTTCAAACCTTGGATTGAGCCACATCGCAAACTTTATGAATAAATATGGATGATACCAAACTACATTAGGAGTTTTGCCTTTTTTTGTGTTTCTTCCTTTAATTGTAATAACTACTTGGTATTCAGCATTGGGAGAAAAGTCCCTTTGGCTTTCAAGTTCAGTCTTAAGTTCATCAACAAATTCTTCTGTTTGTGACAGTTTAATAAAATCCTTAATTCTCTTTCCTAAATCATTTGACTTGTTCCATTGCTTAATAAGGTCTGTGGCATTGAACATACCGTCTTTCGTGCGTTGGGAAACATTATATTTGCCCATTTTACGCAACATGTTTACACTTGTTTTCATAGCTTATTACGGTTTGGAATAGCTGTTTAATTCAATTATGCGGTCTTCTATCATTGCCTCAACTTCATTGCTTGCAATCAGCTTATGAATGATGCAAAGATCTATAAATTCCTCTGAAGTAGCTGTCTTTATTGAGAAAGACATCGGTTTCTTACGTTGTGATCGTGATTTTTTTCTATTCGGCATATTTATAATTATTTATTAATACTCCAAATGTAACAAACATTAATAAGAAAAACAAGTAAAGCACAAAAAAGCGAAGATGATCTGGTTAATCAATTACTCCGCTTGTTGTGTAAAATTTAGAAAAGTTTTATTTATTCATAACAAAAAAAGGACAGGTGAGAATTCCTGTTTTTTTATCTGTGTAAGTAGCTTGTTTTGTGCATTTATGTTTTTTATAGCAATTAATGCACTTTCTTGATTTGTTTTTTACTGCCATTGATTAGTATAATGAATGTTTTTTAGTCTACAGGATCTTCATCTCCTTCATTAATTTATCTGAAACTTTAAACATAACTCCTTCTCCTTCACAGTAAGGGCAATTTTTGTTTTCGCCTTTACAGTTAGGACATGTTACTTTTTTCATTTTTTTGAATAGCTCAAAGGCTTTGGAATCGGTTAATTTCAGCATTTAGTTCTTTTAGTATTAGTTCTTTTTCGAAATCAGCGTAATGAGAAGTGAAATTTGCCTTGAATCTTAATTCTGACATGAATGGCATTCCTTTATAGTCAACAAGCCATTCTGTAAATTCAGTAGGCGTCTTGTGAGCAGAGAAATTAACTCCAATATGACATCCTACACAAAGACATATTCCATTCATTGTACTCCATCTAACAGATTTTTTTGCTCGGCTGTAAATATGATGGGAATTTAGATATTTTGTTTTGCTGCAATGCTCACATTTCTTTTCAGCAATTAGCTTTATAAGTATTGACCATGCCTTGTCTAGTTCATCTTCCAGCCGTCTATTACTTGTCTTTTTCTTCTTTGGCTTTCGTTGTTTCTTAGCAGGAAGTCCTTTTTTAACAGCCTTATCATCTCCTGAAGTTAAATTCAAAAGAGTACACTTAGGACATTGTTTGTTCTGGATAGTGGAATTAAATCTTTGGGGTATCGCTCTTCCACAAGCACATGTTATTTTTATTGTGTCTGACATGCTATCTTGTTTTAACCTCCCTGATATCCTGAAGGAATACATTTGTATTTATTTTTATGGTATCGCACATTCCTGTTGCCAGGTTATAGCCCTTCGGGAAATCTGAGTTGAATACTCCATTACTGATTAGTTCAAATTTAGCGAATGGTGTTTTCTTTTTAGCGTATGCTTTCATAATTAATTTATTTCAGGATAAAAGAAACTTAATTTACCTTTACATGGAGTGAATGGAAGAGGCTTGGCATCCTTGATAAGTAGTCCGTATTTTCCAACAAACCATGGTGAATCTGATTTTTCAACGAATCCAGTTATTGTGGCGTGACCTATTATGCCGCCTCTTTGCATATGAGAGGTATCCATGGCAATAAAATTGTTGTTATCTTCTGAAAACCAATCATAGTCAAATTGTAATCCTGCATGAATCAAAAAGTCACCTTTAAAATTCTTTATTGTGTTACGATTTTCAATGTCTTTATCTCCGTTTACTATTAGCCAAGCCCACGGTTGTTTTATTGAAAGAGCTTTTAATCTTTCCCACAACGCTATATTAATTTCATTCGAGCATGAATTACATCTAATCATTTGATGTGGATGAATAAGATAATCTAATTGAACTTTGCCGCATTCAGGGCATTTTACAAATTGTTTCATATTATTTTATTCCTAAGTATTCACTAATATTATCCCCAATGCCTTCAATTTCTAAGCAGAAAGTAATAACAGATCCATATTGTTGACGAAACAATTTGTCGGTTTCATATAAGTTTTTAATAATCTTACATGAATGTAATGCGGTTGCGTGATTTAATTCATAGATGTCTCCACAGACTTGTTGGTTCACTTTAAACCCTTTATGAAGCATCGCCATGTGAACTTGTCTGGCTACTGCATATTCGCGTTTTTTGCCTTTGAATGAGAGTAAATCGGTTTCTGATATTTCCGCACATTCAGATACTTTTCTAGAAAGTTCATTCATGTTTATTCGCCTTTCGGTTTTAGAAATATCTTCACTCGACCGTACGGCACTTCTTAGGGATGAGCCAAGTTTTTGTGATTCTGTCATATATTCAGAAACTAATATTTTTGACTCATACGTCCCTTTAAGAACTTTATCTTTTAAGTCGTAAACAACTTCTTGAAATGCTTCCAATGCTTCCTGTGCTTTTGATAAAATTTGTAAATCCATTTTAAATGATTTTAAGTTAATTTTAATTTGTACCCTGCCCCGGAGTGACCGGGGTTGTACCAACCTTTCTAAAAGTCAGGGCTAAATGGTTATTCTAAATGTTTATTAATTGATTGCAGACCATTTAGTTCAGCTTTTATAGCTTCAATGGTTATTATATTAGCCTTATAAAGACCTTCTTTAAGTTCTTTCTCATTCAGCTCCTTCCAACATATGCCCTCGGAAATTTTCCTTGCAGATGAAGCAGTTATATGGCCTATTTCAATACCATCAAACTTATCAATAAGTCCATTTTTTAGCTTTATCTCTGTAATGGCTACTTTTCTGGCATAATTTGAAATTGCTGTGGCTTTTTCATTCGCTGATTCAATAATTAAAGAACGGGCATTTTTAAGTGATTTTATCTTGTGTAGAATCTCTTCTCTTGTGTTCTCAGAATTATAATCAACAGGAATTGTTGGAGCAGGTTTTTTATTTTCCTGCTCTAACTCTTCGTTTCTTCTTTTTGCCCAATAATCACTAGCCATTAGTCCTCGGCTTTAATATCTATTATTTGGTTTTCACCTGCCGGGCCATCATCGTCAAACATTTCAGCTTTTTTATCTTGTTCCTTTATCCATTCTTCAAAAACTTCATTATCATATTTTGATTCAATGGTTAACGCAGTTACTTGATCTGGTGATAATCCAGTTTTGGGCATGAACTTAAAGCCCCAATTGTAAACTGTTTTAAGAGCCATTTCTTCAAAATCTGTTTTCCACGGAGACTGACCTCCTGCTTTTACCGATTCTGATTTTGCCTTTATTTCATCGATCCTTTCTTTGGTCATGGTGTCGAAAGACTTTGAACCATTAGAAAGCTCACATACCCAATATCCACCCATTAATTCGCCTTTCTCTCCCCAAGGATTAGGGATGTGCTTTATACTCGGATTAGTTCCCTTTTGAATTTCAAAAACATCTTTTTCATAAACTAAAGAAGCAAATGAATCTCTTACATGCCCAGTTCGATTTACAATTTCTCTTTTTCCCATATAAGAAGACGAGAAATAAATTTTGCCACTCCTAGGAACTAAATATCCAAGTTTTAATTCCGGGTTTAACGTAAGTCCGGTTAATGCTATGTTCTTTACGGCTTCAACTAAATATTCGGGATTTCGTTGAGCACATCCAAGTATGAAATCATTTTTCATTAGATGCTGAACAGCAAAATTAATTTCTTTTGCAAATTGCTGCTCTGTTCCTCCGGCTGCTATAAACGCCTGTTTTGGCTGAAGTAAAACTCTTTGCAATCCGGCATCAATTAACTTTTGAGGTAAAGCAGCTTTCGGCGGTGCTACCTTTGCAGGAACTTTAGGCTCAGTGATTTTTGCTGCCACTTTATTTGCGGCAGGAGTAGGGATATTCTTTTTGACTACTGTTTTATTCGCAACAGATTTTACTTCTGGCGAATGTAATTTCATGTAAGCCTCTCCAAATCCAATTACATGGTGTTTTTCATGCTCTTGCATGGTTTTGACAAACATATCATCTGTCATGTTTTTTAACTCATCGAATGTGAATTTTAATGCTTTTGGGCATCCGACACATTCGAATCCATCACCATTGAATTTGAATTTTAAGTCTTCTAATAATTGTTCTTTTTTGATCATTGTTTTAATATTAAATGAGTTTTTGGTATTCCATATTTTTCTTCAAGCCTTATAAATCTGGTTGCTCTATCCATATTGTCTAAAGAGGTTTTTTCAATGTTTTTTATTATCCTAAAAGCATCGTTCATCGCCCACGTAATACTATCTTCTAAATGATTTTCCATTTCTGATTTAGTTCTTTTAACTACGTTGTTCTCAAGGCAATCTTTAACTAATCTTTCGGCTAATTCTCTGTTTGATTCCATTTCAGTCGTTATAAAAATTTGTAGTTTCATTTTTCTTCCATCCCGGGACTTCAGGATACATAACCCTGTGTTGTTTAAAGTCAGGTTCAATAAAAACTGAAGCTCCGGGATATACATCGTTTTCTTCGCACCAAATATGCTGATTAAGAAGTTGCTTAAATCTCAATGCTCCATCCCTTGCCAATACAATTTGATCTCCTGGTGTATTATCTGTAATTTCATAAGCCCATTTATCTGCTGATACCAAAACTGCATCATAAGGAGGGTTTTTTTGTTGGAACACCCAAAAGAAAGGTTTCCAAACTCCCGTTATTTGATGCTCGAAAAATTGATAAAAAGCTGCTGATAAATCATACTTAAATTTAACAATTATTTTGGCAATTGTATCTTCATGTAGGTCCTTTTCTTCAGTAGATTTCCAATCAATCATTTTTGTTTTGGTGGCTAAATCTTTCCTGTATTTAAACTTGTGTCCCTTATACTCGCAGAAGCATGATTGTTCAGCCTTGCCCCATTCGATAAATTTCCTAATGGTGTATGAATAATGGTAATTGTGGTAAAGCAGTTCATCAATCATTGCCTTTGCTTTGACTACTTCTGCATGAGAAGTTGTTTCTTTGCCGGGATTTGCATATTTAGCATCTTCGTATGCACCCATGTATTTATTGGATGTAATCCCATATGGGCTTCCTGTCTTCTCGTTTATTGGAGGATCAAAGACAAACCAATCTCTTTCAAAGCCATTTAAATTACCATTATTTACCAATGAAGCCAACATGTCATGATAGACAGAGCCTTCCATTGATGCCTTTAAGCTAATTTTAGACTCTTGTGGGTTGTCGCAAATGAATTTGTACCACTTAGGAGAAGTTAAATACCATTTAAGCCTCGTTGAGCTTATAAAGTCCTTGTATTTCTCTCCATTATGGTATTCATCATTCGGAATTTCATCTGGAATTGAAATATAAGGTAATGGATGTGAATATAGTTCGCTCATGGTTTTAATGAATTTTCAATTGTTTTTACATCTTTAACCGGAATCATTTTTTTATTATCAGGATATTGCAAATAAACACTACTGACCTTAACTTCAAATCCAGTCAATTCCATGTCCCTGTCAAATGATTTAAAAATATTACATCCAATAACCACAATGCAATCTTCAAATTCGATTTCAAATTCTCCTTCTCCGTTCCAATCTTTATCACAACACACGTCAAATCCTTTCATCTCCATTGAATCGATTTCGGATGTGAGTTTTGCAATGAGATTATTTAGGCTGTAATTTTTCATTATTTTGTTTTAATGTATCCTTGGAATAATGCTTCAAGTTCTTCACAATCGTAAACTTGTTCCTCGCTTTCCCCCATGGTCACAGTCCAGTTTGTAGCTGAATGTCTGGTGTAAGAATTAAGTTCTTCTTCATTTGTAGCCACATAATGTATCGTGGCCTCCCTTGTGCCAGTTATGCTAATTTCAAATTCTTTTGGCTTAATTTTTTTAGGAGTCCTGCCGAAAGATTTTATAGGAGCATGTTCTATTGGTATTTCTTCAAAATCAACCTTGGTAATTTCGGCATCTATGGCAATTAAATTATCCTTAAAAGTTGTAAACTCAGCATCGGTTAAGCCCTCAATCATTTTGCCAGGATAATCATTGCCCAGCATACTTCCAATCCATTCAGAATCGCTAATACCAGCATTGTTAAAAATGTACATCCGATCAAATGCCAATTTCACTCTCGCTTTCTTCGCTTGTTTCTCTTCCAGTTTTTTCTTCTTGGCAAATTCAGCAAGTTCGAACTTTAAAGTAGAAACATGTCCAATCAATTCATCAAGAGTCATTTCATCATGAATATCTACTTCCCCGCCAAGATCATGATACTCATCTATTACCTTAGCTTTTGCTTTAGTGTTAATAACGGCAGCAATTTTTTGTTGAATCTGATCAATATCATCTTCGCCGTACCACTCTTCGCCGGATTCTAATTTATAATCCCTTTTAGTCTCGCTCAATCTAAGCTGTTTTTCAGCCTCAATCTCTTTTTCAATCCTTTCCTTCGCCTGATTGATATAAAAGCTAATTCCGGCTATCGTTTGTTCACAGGAGAGCTTTAAATCACCAAACTCTTTATCAGTAACTTCAAATGCTGAAAGTTTTTCATTTAAAACATCCAATTGTGGGATGGTTGAAGCCTCAATAATTTCAGACATAAAGCCTGTTTGCAATTTACTGATTTTTTCCATGCGTTCAGCAGCTAACTTTTGTTTTGCTACTTCGGCTAATCGTTTCTCTTCGGCTTTTTCTGCTTCGACTGCCTTGAGTCTTGTATCAATCTCGTTTTCTACCGGAAGTACCACATCAATTAACGCCGCGCCGTCAGATTCCATTTTCTTTTTGGCTTCATTCAGCACCCCTTTGTTATTTTTTATGATGTTTTGAATCAAGTATCTTTCTTCTCTTAATTCGGCTCTTGCCTTCAAAGATTCCTTGTAGGTTTCTTTCGTTACAACTAAGTTAGCGTATTTTTTAGCCAACAATTGAAATCTTTCCATTACTTCAGGATAAGATTCTAACTTTACTACCTGTGATTTAGGCAGATTTTTTGCAGTTTCTTTTGCCATAATTTATTTAATTCAAAGTGCTTTTTCTATTTCTTCCATTATCAAAGTGCCTGAGATGTCTGCTTTATAACGAACCGTGCCGCTATCTATCATAAATTTTTCATGATCTATTCTGACTACTGAAACGGCATTATTGTATAGCAGTCTAATTTCTGCCTGCAATATCTTAATTAGGTGCTCTTTAGCATCATTTGCTTCCGCTTCCTTTTTTCTGGCATCTTTCCATAAGATTTTCGTTTCATCCGTAAAGCTACTAATAGAAGCATAATGCTCAATTCTTGATTTTTTTATCAGGGATGGCTTATGTTCGGAATTAGCTGATATTATAACTTTTGTATCTACAAAAATAGGAAATAAAACTTCCTTCGCTTCTGATACGCTTACATCAAATCCAGAGTATTGGCTCTGATAATAATTGTGTACTTCATATTGATTTTTACTTTTCGGTACGCTAGCAACAAATGAATGTTGTACTTGCATATTTCCGGCTCTTGTAGTCCGGCCAATTTCTACGTTGAAGAATTTATTTTCCATAACTTGTTCTAATTTAAGATATATTTTATTTTTTATGATGTTGCTTTTTTGATTGCTTTTTCCGCTTTATCAACGAATGAATTATAAGGCGTATCTAATTCTTTTTTAAGTCTTTTAGTAATCATTTCCAATGCACTAAGTAATTCATCCCTTTGCGCCAACAACTCACTAGGGAGCAATCCGCATTTGTTTGCTGTGTTTCCGGCGTCTGCTATCAGTTTGGCGTTTTCAATAACTTCACTTTTAGCTATGCTTGAATGATAATCTGGATATAATGATAAATAGAATCTATTTGTCATTACTGGTTTTCCACTGTCCCACGATGTCTGATATAAAGAATAGACCGTAGTATTATCAACTTTCCATTCTCCTTTTGTAATTCCTAAATCTTTCATAATTGTAAGTTTCTATTTGGTTTAATGAAGTAAATAATTATATTTTACAAATAATATGTTGTAAGACATGTATGGTTATTTTTTTAAAATAGGATCAATAATAAACCCTTTTTTACGCCATTTTTTAACGAATTTAAAGAACATAGCGCAATACTCGTTCCATGGAACCAAATATTTATCTGGCTGATAAGTGTTGGTTACGCTCCTTTCATTTCCGGCAAACAATTTAGAGAACGACATAGGGCTTCTAAGTCTTTTAGCGCACTCAAAAGTAATTGGTGATACTTTTATCAGTCTACCAGTGTGGGCTACTTCTAACCCTATCTTATTAGCTTCTCCAATTATTATCTGAAGTTCTTTCTCAGCTACTAAAATAGTAGAAGATACCCGCATTGCTCGCATTTCTAATTCAAGCCTTTCTTTTCCTTCTTTGCTCATTGTTAATTATAATTTATAGCAGGAAATCCCCAAAATTGATTTATCCATTGATCTCTTATTATGTTGGCATGTTCCGCACTTAAGGCGTAAGTTTCTTTGAGTACTTTATCCCCTCTTTTTTTAGAAACGAGTATCCCTTTTTTATCGGTTGTTATTTCGAATGTTGTGAGCATGGCTGTAATGTTTTTTATAATTCAAAGTATGCGTTTTTTAAGTTTGCCTTTTTTATTCCGGTAATAAAAAGTTTTACCTTTTTTGGCGTTTTTTACTTGTCTTCTAGACATTTTCACTACTGTTTTGTGTTTAGTTTTTGCGGATGCTGTTTTTTGCATCATAATTGAGCATACAAACACAATTGAAATTAAAAATAATAATTTTTTCATTTTATGATGGTTTTTTATAACAGTTTTTTACTATTTAATGAGCAAATAAGTTCCAACAGGAACAGCACAGATCAGGACAATAAAAAGCAATCCTAGCCATCTGTCACTTTTTTTAATAGGGTCGCATGGAATCCCTTCAGCAACCTCATAACGGTCACGACAATTTAATTCTGATTTTTTACGTTTCATGATATTAGTTTTTTAAGTAGGCATGTAAATTATTCATTGTAACCTCAGTCCCGTCTATTGCATCTATAACAATAGCTTCATAAGTGACTGCATTGCCAGGACTTTTAAAGTATTCAACGTCAGATTCAACCATTTTAGCACACCATTGCTTAGCATCCTCTTCGGTTCGGGCTCCATCCATTACCTGACCACCAACTAACAGCGCATAACTGATCATAGTGTCATTTGTGGCTTTTAAAATTCTTTTTGCTTGTGATGTTTTCATAGTATTCTTTTTTTTACCACCAAATCCGGGAACCAATTACGGCCCCGGTTGAATGTGTTGTTTACAATTTATTTTTTACCTTCTTTCTTTAGGTTATTGGTTTTTAAGATTTTAAACTTTCAGATAACTTTTTTTGTATCTCGTTTTTGCGACGCTCAATGTAGGTTTCAACCGAATTGCAATTAACAGCACATTCGATCCAGTTATGGCACGAATACCTTTTTCCCCGTGGTGGCAGTGCAAATTTAGCCAGCTCTGAGTTGATCTCTATTCTCCGATCTGACGAATTATAAGTGCCAAAAATATTTTCTAATTCAGTTTGCAAGTTTGCAATGTGCTGTTTTGTTTCATCAGAATAAGCAGCATGTATTTTTGCTGTTTCTTCTTCTTTTTTCACGATTTCTTTAGCCCTCAAAAAATCTTGTTCCCAACCAGATTTTAATTTTGAAACCCGGTAATTGATGTCGGCGGGTGCAACCTTAAAGAGAAAGATGGCGCATTCAGCCGTATAGGTATTCGCCCGCTGAAATTTTAGTGCTTGTTTTTTCTTTCCTATCAACCAACTTTGTTCAAATAGAATAAAAATATCCTGCGTATCTTCCTCAAAATTGTCAGGATAATAGTCAGACGCCGCCCATTTATTTACCCAGGTGTTAGCGCCGTCTTCGTGGTATGCATAGTGTAGTTTTTCCACTTCGGAACTGTTGTTGAATGCCTCAATCATTTGTGGCAATACTCGCCTTAAAGTTGATGTACTTTTGCATGATTGGCAATAATCAAGAATGTCTTTTAAAGTTTTCATGGTGTAAGTATTTGTATTATTATTCGGAATATGCCGGTTCGGTATTTTATTCTTTATTGGTTCGGGTGTAGGTTTCGGGGTGGTTTGTATGAATCACCGTGAATAGTGATGCAGAAAATTTTGTCTAAGTTTTTCATTTTTGTAGTTTTTTAAATAAATACTTTAAACCAACCGGCAAAGTTTTTTACAAACCAACCGGCAAAGTTTAGTTTATCATCGTAGAAAGGGATTCGATGTTCAATACGCTGAGCTGTCTGGTATCTTTGCGTCGATTCGCTTTTTGCTTTTGTTGCTAATTCCTGATAGCGTTCTGCCTTTGCACCCTGTCTTTCTTCGTATTCTTTTACCTTGTCTTCGTCTGGCTGAAAATCAGAAACATCGTATTCAATTTTCTTTTTTGTCCCTTTCACTTTTCCAATTTCAGCAAGTCCGATTTTAAATGCTGCTAAGTTAGATTTTGGCAAATATCCACCATTGTTAATTGAAATGTATTTTTCTCCTTCTTTTAACGGTGTTTTGTTCTCGTTAAATTGTTGGTTAGAAAATGCAAAAAAAACTCCGCAGCTTTTTAATAAATCACTCGTCATTTTTTCTTTTTTTTCCTTTGCTTCTTGTGGTGTCATAATTAAGATTTTAAATTTATTCTTTCTACCAACCCAACCCCGCAACCAGAAGGAAGCGAGGCAAAGAAGGAATTAATTTAAGTGATTAATGACTATAAAAGCAATCGAAGCAACAAACAAAACAATTGTTGCGATCTTCATTGTTTCAACAATGCGATCAATGTATGACAGTTTTAAGAAGTTTTTCATGATATTTTATTTAAAAGTTAATTATTGATAAGATTAAGCCAGTAAGAAGGCCGCCAATAATTAAGACGGCGAATAAGATTTGTTTTAATTTTTGCATGATTTAGTTTTTACCTGGAAAACTCCCCAACTTGGTAGAAGGGGAGTAACTAATCATTAATATTGTGAAGCGATTCGATTGACAAGTCCTTCGGAGTGATCTATTTCTGCTAACAAGTCAATCAATTTAGACTTGTTAAAACATTCAACATCAAAGAATTTACACAAATCTTCAACACTGTCAGTAATACGATTACAATCAAAATTAACATTAACATGGTAAGCGAAAAATTTAATTTGCCTCATTTCAGCACGTTCGGACAGGTGGATCGAATATTTTTCAATATCTAAAATTGCATTGATCACGTCAATCAAGCTAAAATTATTTTTACTGAAACTTAATGCGGTACGAGTAGATTTAATAAATGTCATAATAAAAGTTTTAAAGTTAATTAGAGCCTGAATACGGAATTGAACCGTTAACGTTTATTATTTCACGTCGTACCAACTTGACAGGCGTTTGAAATTTATAACTCAAAAAAACATTTTATTTCACCATCTTTAAAACAAGGATTGTAATCGCTACCTTCGTGAAAATCTTCAGTATCAAAAAAATCAGTGTTTGCGGCGGCTTTTTCTTTGTGATAAACTGCAATGACCGGATAAAGATCTCCTTCTGTTGGATGCTCGCAAAGTTCAATGGTTTGGCCTAATTGATTAACAATAGTTTCATAAACTGTTGGCTTTGCTGCCATTAACTTTGAATAGTTTAATTTTTGCATGATGATAATTTTAAAAGTTTAATTTGTGACTGTCAAGGTCTTGAAACCTTATAAATTCAATTGTCTTATTTTCCATATCAGCGTGCCAGTAATACCATTGAATTATTTATGCGATGCGTAAACGCTGTGCTATAAAACAAGATAGATAGAATCGTAGTTGCGTACAAGTTGATAACAATCAATTTAAACAGTTTATTGCATTTATAGGAATGAATTCTTTTGTTTTCTCACTCCTGCAGGATTGCCGCTCCTGGTCTGCGCTTAGCGTATATTTCAGTTTTCGCTTTCTGTCCCTGTTATTCTCTTGGTAGAGTGAGGCTTTGACCTCGAAAGTGCCGCCTTTCGACTGCGAGTACCTCAATACCCACATAACAAAAATACAAAATATATTTATACAAATGTATAAACGTTAGCTGGAAATAAAGAGAATTCAAGCAATAACATAGATAATATTTATTAAATATCAAGTGATTGAAGTGGACCAAACAACAATATGATACTATTTTCACATGAATAATACTATCTTACTATTTAACGAGTGATCAACATTAATGTTCTACCGTTACCCAATAGAGACAACAAGAAAAAAAGAAAAAAAAGAATTCCCCGGCGCGAAGCGCCCAATAAAGAAAAACTATAATATATTTTGTAGTAATCAATTTTAGCTATAACTTTGAATCGCTTAATACAAAGACACAAAGCAATGAAACTAATAAAAGACATTCAAGACATATTACCTCCGAAACAAGGAAGACCCAGAAAGTTTAAATCACCGCAACAACTGTTCGACGCCGCAAACGAATACTTTGAGCACTGTAGATTAAACCCATGGCAGAAACAAGACTTTATCAAATCAGGGCCAAACGCAGGACAAAAATGTAGTGTTGACTTAGAAACGCCTTACACTTATCAAGGGCTTTGCATTCATCTCGGAGTTAACTCTCAGTACTTCAACGAGTTCAAAGAAGGTTTGAAGATTAAAGAAGTAGAAGAAGACCTCCATTTTTCCGTAATAGCTAAGTACATACACGATGTAATTTCATCCCAAAGGTTTGAAGGTGCAATGGTTGGGGCGTTCAATCCTCTGATAGTATCCAGGCTAGAAGGCTTAACAGATAAGCAGGAGATAACAGCCACAAACACCAACATATCAGTTAACGTACAGGATAAGGGGTTAAAAGATAAATTAGACGAGGAATAAGATATCGTTTGTTTTTCATCATAGTTTGAATTAAAGTTTTCCGGCTCATTATTAATTTAGTGGGTCGGTTTTGCGTTTAATATACCACATGAAAGCAAAAGCGCGACTAATACAATAAACTGTTTTATCCAGACGGTAACGAAATAACAGACTGTAAGTAAAACGCTTATTATTGTGTCAAACTGTAAGTAAACGGGCATGTTCAAAATACGCCTGACAAACTGACAAATCAACGTGAAGCACATAAAGAACTTGTATAGTACACAATTAAATCCTACCTTACATTTATATTAGGACAGGAGATTGTTTATCGTGCTCGCTGTATTGCGCTCACATGCAACACAATAGACCAAAACTGGAATAATCTAGTTAACATATATGAACACAATATATATTATAAGACAAACTTCCGATCTGTAAGTACACTAAATTAAATAACATGTATATTGAATTGAAAGGCATTTACTTTGTTTACTCCCTTATTGATGATGGCAAGATAGTTTATATCGGATGTTCAAAGAATATCTACAAACGATTAAAGGATCATCCATGGAGAAATAGAAAGTTCAGTGATATTCAAATGTTTTCAATGCCAGGACAACGCGAAGCAAAGAACAAAGAGAAAGAACTAATATTTAAACACAAGCCAGAGTATAACAGCAACGCGAAAGATAAGAACAGAGTTGTAATATTAAACGCCGATAGGATCAGAAACACATCGATTAACGAGCTTAAGCACATTCATTCAATATTAAACAGGTAAGCCCGGACACGTACCCCACCGCCCCCAAATTCAAAACCCTTTTAGTCCTATTGGCTTGTATATTCATTAGTAGTTATGGTATTCCACTCCTTCATGCAACCTCTCAACACTTCCTTAGTTTTAAGTATCTTAATTAGATTGAATAATTCCAAATTGATGTTAGATTAGTATATTCTTCGTATTGTTTGCTTTTCAGAAAAAAAATTCTTTTCCTTTTTGTGTGTAGAAGAAATGGATTGCGGTTTTGGCGCGCGGTAAAAAAAAATCGGAGTGTGTATTGTCTATAGGGATTTTACTTTGATAGATATTATTGATTTGATTTAACTCTTTTGATTGATTAGCTTTGTTGGTATTAAAACTTGAATAATGAAACTACTACTATTACAATACGAATATATTCTACAAAACTTCATTGAGACAGAAGGTGCAAATAAATCTGATTTAGCACATGCGATTAAAGAACATAGCGCAACCGTGAAAAAGGATGAGTTACTCCCTATTGGTGTCGCTAGGCGTCTGAGTAAATGTGATGAGTGCGATCAGTCAGAAGTAGTGCTATTTTCTAGGATAGATGGTGCATTTTGTAAGGAATGTGGGTGTGTTTTTCCTTTTTAACTTAGAAACTAAATAATGAAACTATTATTAAATCAAGAACAAAGAGATGGCGTAAGGCATAATACGCTAAGTGGAGCGCAAACAAAACTAAGTTTAACATTTAAGCGCATGTCCAGAGATGTGTATAGAAGGGACGGATATTTTGCGATGAAAAAGATGCAAGACGACTTCTTAGTGGCTGCAAACATTGCACTACTTGGGGTGGATACAAGTAAAAATAAGAAGTGGTGGCAATTTTTTAAATAAACTAAAAATTATAGAAATGACACAAAGAAGCATTAGCGAACTTGAAAAAGTTGAACCAAGAGAAAGTCTGTATTCAATTGATGAATTAATTGATTTATGCTCACGAAAGGATATTGATCGCAATGGCAGTATGAATTCAGATTTGATTGAAATTTCACTTTATTTTGCAAATGAGATAAAAAGATTCCAAGAAACAATCACGATATTAAGGGCATCTATTGAATCTGGACTTACCCCAGATGAGGTAAAAGGAGTATTTCTTGCATTGGAACAAATGCGAGCTAAGGGTAATGCAACTACTGAGGAACTTCGCAGGAAAGGAATTTAATGAATCTAAACTAACATGAAATACCAAATAATCTACGCAGATCCTCCTTGGTCATTCAATAACAAGAACACAGGTGGTTCTATGATTTCAGGAGCATCGGCAAAGTACAATACAATGACATTGGCACAGATGAAAGAAATGGAGTTGGATACGGATGATAATTGTATTCTATTTATGTGGTGGGTTGGAAGTCAGCCGCAAGAGGCTTTGGATTTATGCAAGGCATGGGGATTTACTTTAAAAACTATGACCGGTTTTGTTTGGGTTAAAAAAACTAAACTCTGGAAAATGTTTTTCGGAATGGGTTTCTGGACGCGAGCAGGTTCCGAATGTTGCTTGATTGCAACAAAAGGGAAAGTTAAACCAATTAGTCATTCTATCAGATCAGTCATTGAGGCAGTAAATGAGCAACATTCTAAGAAGCCAAACATATTTGCTGATAAAATAGTTGAGCTTTGTGGTGACTTACCCAGAATCGAGCTATTTGCCAGAGACAGGAAAAAGGGATGGGATGCTTTAGGAGATGAATTGTAATAGTTGCTATAAAACTTTTAAAAATAACACCATGTATTGTCCAACAGATCTAAGGATACATTACGTCCACCAACTCCAAACCCTATACTTTGCATTAACCGGGAAAGAACTTGGAATAAATGCCTAAATCAAACCCATGCAGTATATTTGAATCAGGAAGAATAAGGAATTTCCGCAATATCGGACTTTTGGCTGAATATCTAAAGGTTGATGGTGACACTTGCCGGAGATGGAGGCGATCATTAATAAAAGAAAATAAGGTTCCTGTCAAGTACTTTGAAGGGATCTTGATCGATTTTGAACCTGGAGATAAGTCTAAAAATAAACTAAAATAATCATGAAATACAAAAACGCAAAAGTGGTGGCAGATTTGATTGAGAGAATCAACAAAATTGGAAAGGTTATATCCAGCATAAAAGATTCTGTTTCTGTTGGCTTTATGGGATTGAATGTTTGCAGCAGGAATATTCTTTTAATAAAACCCAGCACAGCAATAAATACATTACAGAAAAGGTCACGAAGTTTAAGGAAGATATTATCTTAACATTGCAATATGAGATAAATGTATTGATTGATGAATTAGAGAAACTTTAAAGACTTAAAAGAAATTGATTGAAAATTTAATCTTATAAATAAAATCTATGACTAAGGAATTAATATTCGATACAGAAACAACCGGGCTTGTCCCAAAAGGACTGAATTACAAAACAGATTACGAAGGCTTCCCTAACATAGTACAGATTGCATGGCTATTCGAAGGAGAATTAAAGGATTATATAATCTTTCCAGAAGATTGGGTAATATCCGATGAAGTTGCTAAAATACATGGCATAACTCAGGACATAGCATTGAGAAAAGGACATTACTTCAATGATGTACTGATTGAGTTCATATCTGATTGCACAAAGGCTGAGAAGATTATTGCTCACAATATCTACTTCGACACTTCAATCATAAAGGCAAACATACTTCGGGCGATGCCTGATTCTTTCGCCTTAATGGCTGATTCTGCTTTGGATAAATCTAAAAGGATCTGCACAATGATGAAAACGATTAAATTCATTGGTGCAAAGCAAAAGGATTCTAATCGATTAAAATTTCCTACCTTGCTGGAATTGTACGATAAATTGTTTGAAGAGAAATTTCCTGCTCACGATGCCGGGGAAGACGTTAAGGCAACCAAACGATGTTTCGATGAACTTGTTAAACTTAGAGTAATTGAATAGTTATGGAAAAAATACCAGAACCGCCATCAAAAGAGTTTTTAAATATGCGTAAATTATTGGAAAGCGTACGACAATTCAATGACTGCTCAGAATATGAACTTGAAAATCTTTCCAAGTATATTGAGAAAGTAAAAGTGGAAATAAAAAAGAAAATAGAATAATTTAATCTAACCAATGGGGCTAAAAGAGATTGATTCAGTAACGATACACATACAGAGAGCATTCAAAGATACTTCTATTGCTATTGATGAATTGGCAATACAGGTAAATAAATTGCATAACCGGACATTACAGAATAGGAAGAACCATCGAAGGAATCCATGTAGGTATTAAAATATTTTGTATCTTTGGATTGGAGTATTCGCTTAGCGGCGGATCGCAAGAGGTCTCTACGTTCCTGCTCCAATTCTTTTAATAACGTATAATAAAAAACGATAGAATGAAATCAAAGTTTAAAGAAGAAGAAATTGCTAAGATCTATTCAGGATGGTTCCGTAAAATGTTTGATACCGGAAGAAATCAAAATGAGTTTTTACCTGTTTTAATTAGAGCAGCTAAAGTTTGGTTTGGAATTGAGGAAGAATGGAGGGATGTGAAGGAGTTTGAAGGATTTTATTGTGTATCTAATTTTGGTCGCGTTAAGAGCCTTGGTAGGGATGCATGGAATGGCAAGGTATGGCATGCCATGAAAGGTAGAATACTTAGAGTTACTAATTTTAACGATAACTATATGATAGTTGGAATTAATGTTAATGGGGCTGATAATAAATCAAACGTGCATTCATTATAGTGGCAGGATCATTCCTCGATAATCCAGAAAACAAAAAAACAACGAATCATATTGATAGTATAAAAACCAATAACTTTTATCTTAATTTAGAGAAAGCTACTCATTCAGAAAACAACAAGCACGCATTCGATACAGGTTTAAGAATTGGCTCATGCACTGGTAAATTTGGAAAAGATCATCACCTTAGTATGCCCATAGTGAAATTAACAATAAATGGAACTTTAGTATCTGAATACGAAGGAATAATGGATGCCCATAGACAGACGGGATTAGACGCAAGCGGCATAGCCAAATGCTGTAAAGGAAAGTATAAAACAGTTGGTGGTAATATTTGGGAATATAAATCAGACTACAATGGGAGAAATTAGTTTTAAGAATAATCCTACGCAGGAAGTTGCATTAAATTTAATGCTAACTCACAGATACACAATGCTTTATGGCGGAAGCCGTAGTGGAAAATCATTCATAATAATGTTCTTTATTGTGTTCAGAGCTTTAAAAAAGAAGTCCAGGCATTTAATCGTTAGGCTACATTTCTCAGACATAAAAAGGTCAATTGTAAATGAAACCTTCAAGGACGTTTGCCAATTAATGAATGTTGAATATAAATTAAACTTACAAGATTGGTTTGCTCGTTTCTCGAATGGCTCCGAAATACATTTTGTAGGTGCTGATGATGCTCGCGGATTAGACAAAGTACTTGGTATAGAACTGAGTACGATATGGATGAATGAAGTTTCGCAGCTCACATACACTACCTACACAATACTAAAAACTCGTCTTGCTCAAAAATCTGGATTGACAAATCGCATATTCCTTGACCTCAATCCACCCTCAAAACTTCACTGGTGCTACAAATTATTCGTCGAGCAGATTGACCCAAGAGATAAGACACTTATTAAGCATCCTGAGCAGTATTGCTACATGAAGATGAATCCTATCGACAATGAGGCTAATATCGACAAAGAATACATTGAAATGCTATCTGAGCTTCCGGCAGAAGAAAGGAAACGTTTCTATAAAGGCGATTTTGCAGATGTAGAAGAAGGGTCTTTATTCTCAGAAGCTAATTTTAATAAATATAGGTTAGTTAATAGGCCAGAACTAAAAGAAATAGTGATTGCTGTTGATCCTGCGACGACAGCTAAAATAACTTCAGATGAGACAGGGATTGCCGTTTGCGCCAAAGGATTTGACGGCAGAGGCTATTTGCTTGAAGATAAATCAGGAACGTACTCGCCAAAAGAATGGTCTAAAATAGTGTGCGATCTTTATTTGAAATATAGAGCAACATGGGTTGTAGCTGAAACGAATGCTGGCGGAGACCTAATTCGGCACACTATACAGATTGTTAATGAAAATATTCCAGTAAAAGGTATTCATGCCACTAAAGGTAAGCTCTTGAGAGCGGAACCGATTTCGGCTTTATACGACAATGGTAAAATAAGTCATGTTGGTGGATTTCCCGATGCAGAAACAGAAATGGCACTATATACTGGAAAGCCAGGAGAAAAATCACCAAACCGATTAGATGCCATAGTTTACGGCTTCACCCACCTATTCCCAATAGGAGTTTATTCAGACAGCGAGATATTCAACAGAGATAACTTAAAATACTGGAAAGATTACGATTTCACGGACAGTTACGACTTTATTTACATCAAAATAACCAGTACGAATAGCAAAAATACCGATTACAATTTTCTTGCCTTGTATGCTAAGATTAAGAATCAGAAAATATTCATCACCGATTGTATTTTTAATTCCATGCTTCCTTCTGATAATATTGATCAATTAAAAAATAAGTTCATTGGTGCCAAGAAAATATTTATTGAATGTGATCCTTCATTTGTTTCTTTCCATATTGGATTAAAGCCGATGAAAATACCGATTCGTCACATAAAAGAATTCAGGAAAGAAGACAATTACATTTTGAGTGAATCCGGGTTTATTAAAGATACTTTCATATTCGAGAAAGATTCGGATGGAACTTATTATAAAACTTATATGCAGCAATTAAATGCCTACACAACCACTTCAGAGGCTAATGAGTCGGCTGCTGCTAATATTCTGCCTAGTATGGCTTATGTGGTTAAAAGATTGCTTAAACAGTATTTGAAATAAAACCATAAAATCACATTAAAAATGAAGCAAAAGAGGGAGTCAATAGATTCTCTCTTTCTTTTTGTGAAAACTGATAGATTTTATCTATTCAATTTTATTTATGATAGATTTTGCATAATTCGATTTTATCTATAACTTTGTGCAAACCATAAATAATATCAATGGCTTTTGATAGGATTAAGCTCTGGGGTGCTCAAAAATTAATTGGTGGAACGATTTCGAAGTCTGTTCCTAACATTTCATTGACAAATATGGCCACTGCCTTAATGGGTGGAAATGCCAGATTCACTACTCTTAATAACTACACTGCATTAGAAAATGAATATCGAATAAATCCAGTCTTGTCGTCTGTTATTAATATCAAGGCTGATTATTCTGCAAATGCAACTGTCAGTGTAAGAAACATTATAACAGGCGAAATAATCACTGATAAAGATTTTAAGAAAAGCAAATCAAGCGATGCGATTCTAAGATCTATGTTCCGGCTAAAAAATAATCCAAACCCACTTCAATCTACAAAAGAATTTCTTTCATTAGCATCTATTTTTAAAGATGTTTTCGGGAATGCCTACATTTACGGTAATAGCGTAACTAATGATGTAAATATTAAAGACATTGCTTATATGTGGGGGGTGTGGCCACAATATATGAAGCCGTCAATAACCGGAAAATATTTTGATGCTGCAAGTCTTGATTCTATTCTAAAAGGATGGGAATGGCAGTGGGGAACGTATAAGAAAGATTTTTCTACAAATGAAATACTTCACCGGAAGGAGCCGAATGTAAGATTAAGATCAACCGATGATTTGATATTAGGTGAATCTCGTCAAGTCTCTCTTACATGGCCTTTGTCTAATATTAAAATAGCTTACGAGAGTAGAAATGCGATTGCATCTGATCGTGGCATGAGAGCAATTATCTCCAATGCAAGTAAGGATGGCAATCTTGGTGCTATCCCAATGGATGATGATGAAAAGAAAGAAGTCCAGGAAGATTTGACAGGCCCGGAAGGTTATGGATTCATGAAAGGCCAAAAGCAATTCATGGTTACTCGTCAGAATATTGCTGTTCATAATATTGATCAGGACGTAAGAAAACTTGGTCTTTTAAATGAAATAGCATCAGATGGCATGATAGTAGCTGAAAGATATGGAGTCCCAGAAGTACTTGTTAAGCTGTACATGAAAGGAGCTACATTTGAGAATCAGGAAAGTTCTGAGCGCAGGATGTACCAAAATACTACGATCCCAGAAGAGAATGATAGATGGGAGGACATCAACAACTGGTTAAAATGTAGGGATTTCAATTATGAATACATTGTTAGTTTTGATCATATTCCTGTTCTACAAGAAAATGTAAAAGACCGTTCAGAAATTAATAAGAATATAAATACAGTTCAGAAAGAATTGTTCTTTTCGGGAGCTACAACTTATAATTACTGGCTACAGGCACTAGGCGTAGCAGCTATTGATAAACCTTGGGCTAAAATACGAATTACCGAAATGTCAGATGAAGATATTTTCAAAATAAAAGGTAATTATACTTTAAATTCAAATACTGATGAAAACGGATAATGATACCGAAACAGGCAAAGGGAAGAAGTTTGATAAAAAAGAAATTGAAAAACTTCGCAAAATGAAACAGGATAAAATTGACCGGAACGAAATAATTAAAAAATAACGTCATGGAACTATTTGACGAAGATAAATTCAAAACAAAAGAAGAGCTATTTAAGTTTTTATACAAAAACAAGAATAGTTTAGCAGCACAAAAAATGGCTGAGCTAAAAAAAGCCGACTGTATTTCTTTTTCTCCAACAATTGTAAGGTCAAAAGAAGATGCTGCCAAGGCTAATGAGTCTTTTGATGCCAGTAATATGGATGAAATTAAAGTAATTGTAATTATCAATACAACTAATTTGATGGATTCGCATTCTGATGTTCATATTAGGGGTATTTGGAAAAAAAGCCTAAGTGAAAACAAAAGTATAATGCACTTGCAGGAGCATAGAATGGCATTTTCAAGTATTATTTCAGATGGTAAAAATCTAAAGGCTTACACAAAAGATTATTCTTGGTCAGAGCTTGGTTATAACTTTGAAGGCAAAACGCAGGCTTTAGTTTTTGAATCTACAATCGAAAAGAAGCGTAATGAAGAAATGTTTAATCAATACGCGAATGGATGGGTTAAAAATCATTCGGTAGGAATGCGTTACATTAAGTATGACCTGGCTATCAATAACGAAGATTACCCAAATGAATTCGAAGCATGGAACAAATACTATCCAGACATAGCCAATAAGGACACTGCCGAAAAACTAGGATATTTTTGGTATGTTTTGGAAGCTAAGGCAATTGAAGGCAGTGCGGTTCCAATGGGTAGCAATTTTGTGACACCTACATTAGAAAATAACAAAAGTGAGCCGTCAAAACAGGACACTCACAAACAGGATACCGAGCCGTCAAAACAGGACACTCAAAACGAGAAAAGAAATTTTTATTTATCACTTTTAAAAAATTAAAATATGAAAATTTGGATGAAGGATGGTAAGTTTATTGAACTCAATGATGAACAAGTAAAAGGTTTATCAACTGGGGAATTGGCGGCTTATACATCTGATAGGAACAAGTCTCAACTTGATTCATTCAAGGATGAGTACAAGAGGATTGCCACTGAGGCTGCTGCTGGCAAAATGACAAAAACAGAAGTAGATGCAGAGCTTGAGAAGTTGGAGAAAAAATCGAAAGATTTTACCAATGCTGAATTAAAGAAAGTAAGTGACGATCTTGCAAAAGTTCAGGACGACCTTAAAAAGTCACAACTCGAAATTAAAGAGATGAAGGGTGGCAAATTGGAGCAAAAAGAAGGTAAAAAAGGCTTTGGTACATTGCTGTATGATGCCTTAAAAGGTGCTGGACATATTGAAGAATATGTTGTGGATGCAACTCGCGGGAAGAAAGCCAAAATGATGAAAGGATATGACAATAACAGCACAAAGATTTCCTTAAAAGCTGCTATTGACATGACCACTGCATTAACTTTGACTCCCGGACAAGACCCAGGTGTAAATATTGGTTTCTTGACCGATTACAAAATGCGTGATGTGCTTATCGATCTTACGAAAGATACTCATGCTATTCAATTCTTGCCAACTGACCCAATTGTAGACAAGTACATGGGTGTTCTTGTTGAGTACACTTACTTTGATGGATCTGCACTGAAGGCGGCAGACGGTACTGCAAGTGGAAAATCTTCATTGAAATTCAAAACTCTTGAATTTAAAGTATTCACTATTGCTACTCACTTTAGAGTATCGAAAGAGAATCTGGCAGATATTGACCGTTTAGTTAGCAAATTGAACCGTATCGCACCGGACAAAATTTTGACAACTTTGGATACAAGGATTTTCTCTGCAACAGGAGATAATTCAACCGATATTAAAGGTATGTATGTTGCCGGTAATTACACAGCTTTTGTAGCTGCTACTTTTGAAAATACCGTAGAGGCTGCTAACATTGTAGACTTGATTCGCAAAATGAGGCTACAAGCTTACAATGCAGATCAAGATGTTAATGCTGTTGTTCTTCATCCTACTCAGATAGATGAAATCGAAGGGTTAAAAGACCTGGATGAAAACTACTTGCAAGCTCGCGGTATTGTTTATGATACTATGGGTAATCTTGTACGTGTACACGGATTAGCTGTTATCAAAAACAAAATACCGACCACTTCTAAAGTAACCGTAATGTGGAACGAAGCTGCTGAAATTGGTATCCGTGAGGATATTAACTTCGAAATTGGCTTGGATGGTTCTGACCTTACTGAAGGTATGCGTACTATTGTATTTGAAATGAGAGCTGCATTTGGAGTTGGAAAACCTGCCGGAATTGTTGTTTCAACAAATCCAACTGCCGATATTAACACAATTGATAAAGGAGTATAATCATGAAAAAATTATTATTTATTTTAGCATTAGTAGTTAGTGTTTTTGTAGCAAATGCACAGACTACTCCAACGGAGGTTACTCCTGACGCTACTATTTCATCTCAGTCGTATAAATATATCTGGGGAACAACATTGGATACTTTGACAAATGCCGATACTCTAAATTTTGTCTATAGGGTAAAATCATCATCCAGATATGGGCAAACTCAGGATTTCACAATTAAATTATATTCTGATTTTGTTTCTGGCACTGCGGGTGGTACTATTATAGGTTATAACTCTATTGATGGTGTTAATTATCAGGCAAATGGAGACACTATAACAGTGACTAGTTTGACGGCCGATGCAATGGATACTGAAGTAATTAGTTTAGATAACTACCTATATCCTTATTACAAGTTAATTTATCTGCAAACTGGTACTGCTGTTACGATTCCGAAGGTTTATATTTATACTAAACGAAATTAATTATGGTAAATATTAGAGGAACACGTAGGTTTAGGTTAGCTGTTGGATTGATCTGTGAGAAATTGGAGATTGACAACAAAGAGTTGGATGCTTTTATCGTAAAGAAAAAACGTTCCAATTCAGTTGTTATTGACCCAGAGCCTCCGATTAACGTTAAAGAAACAGCTAAATTGATTAATGCCATAACCGACCATGAAGAATTGAAGCAATTTGATTCTGATGAAAGGAAAGGCGTTATCTCAGTTTTGGTAGACCGCAGAAAAGAACTTGGAATAGAATAATAAGTAATGGCAAACCTGATTGATACAAGTTATTTTGTTCGCGACATTAATGTGCCATTTGGTTCAACAGCTGAACTAAAAGCACCATTAATCGCTGCAATAGTAAGGTATGAACCGGAATATCTAAAATTATTACTTGGATACACGCTATGGAAAGCTGTTCAGGCAGAAATAGACGCTAGTGTGTACACTAATTATAATGAGTTGATTAACGGTGCAGAATTCTCATTTGAGTACAATGGTAGAACTATAAATACTAAATGGGAAGGATTAGTGAATGATGAAAAGATTTCACCGATAGCAAATTATATATACTATAAGAATAGAGTGAATGTTGAAAGTTTCAATTCAGGTTTAGGAGAGAGAAAAGGAAAGGGTGAAAATTCAGTCGCTCATTCGGCAATAGTAAAAATGGTTAGTGTATGGAATGATTTGGCAAATATTCATGGGAAACAAAACAGATACTATAAAAGATATCCTGATTTTTTCCTTGATAATGGCAATTACTCCCATATTAACGCAGAACCAAGTTTATTTAATTTCCTATTGGCGAATTTAACTGATTATGAAGATTGGGTTTTCGCCCCTCTATGGAAGATTAACGCATTTGGAATATGACAATTGATAGCAGATATTTCGTAGATGTTCTTGGAAGCGTTGTAGATAACGTTAAGTTACTTTATAATAGTGAGGAAAAGCCTTATTATATGTATGGTCACATTCTGGACATTCTAAAACGGCTTACGATTAAAGATACTGACGATTCTGAAAAAGAAAAGAAGTATCCTTTGATTATATTGATCCAAGACTTTGAGGAACAATCTGCTGGCAGGGGCGTGTTTGAGTACACCATCCCAGAAGTAAAAATTGTTATTGTTACTGACACTAATCAGAATTATACTAGTGATTTGCGTTATCAATATTCATTTAAGCCTATTCTTTATCCTATTTGGCAGTACTTATTGGCCAGCATAGCTAAGAGTGATTATTTCGACGTTACTTCGATTGAAGACATTGAGTATTCTAAATTCGACAGAGTTTTTTGGGGTAAAGAAGCAGTGTACGGAGTTGATGGGTCGATATTCAATGATCACCTGGATGCTATTGAGATACGATTTAAAGATTTAAAAATTAAAAAATACAATAATTGTTAATATTATGGCATGTGATACTACAGGTTACACAGGACAGAACTATTGCGACAAGAACAGCAGATTCGGTAAGCCTACCGGATTGGGCTTTGCAATAGACGGGAACACATCAACTGCTGCAAATTTTCTATTGCAAGCAACGATGGAGGACGCTGTTCAGGCACAGCAGATATTCCCATTACATAACATGAAAGGCTTTGAGGATTTATCTACTGAGCCAACTTATCATGATTATGACGATGGATCAAGGAAACTAATGGAACAAGGTGATTATCGCTTTTCTGCTCACTTCGACTTAAACGAATGCGTTAAAAAGCAATTGCTTAATTTCCGTGGATTTCAACAGGGATTATATATGTATTATGGTGACGTAATAAGAGGACGCACTATTGATGCAGGAACAAATGTTATTCCGCTTCGCATCGCAGACGTAAACATTGAAAAGGCAACATTGCCTACAATGAGCGACAGGGAAATGGTTAAAGTAGTCGTTGATTTGGTGTCAGACAAAGACCTAAACGAATATGATTACTCTCGTAAAATGGCATGGGACTTAGCTGATGTTGATGGATTAACTGAGGTTACATTAACTGTTTCTGCCGGAGCAACAGCTACTACAATAGTAGTTGACATAGCAGCCGATTGTGGCGGTCAGTCTAAGCAGATTAGCGGATTAGGATTAACATCTGCTGATTGGACAATAGCAACAGGAACGGTAAGTTCGGCTGTTGAGAGTGCAAGTGTCAGAGGACAGTACACTATTACAGGTGTCGGAATGGCTGGTGATGTTGACCTAGCATCTCCTGTTGACAGAACTGATACGGTGATGGTAATATCGAGTGGTGCAGTAGCTTCAGGAATATAAAATAAAGGGGCGTAAAATACCCCTTTCTTTTCAATGAACAAGATAGAGCAACAATTAGAGAAGTTTAAGAAGATTGACATTACGGAAGTGTTTAAGCGTGCTGTTGTCAAAAAGAAAGAAAGCCTGATAGGTCATATTAAGATGCAGCAGCTTTTAGGGGAAGCATCTGATGGTAGCATATTAGGAATATTAAAGTGGAAATCTTATTCAGACGAAAAGCAGATACTTGGCACATTGGCTGACTACGGGCAGTATGATTTGCATTTGCATGGTAATTTTCAACAAGGTATTGTAATAGATTTTGACTTGGAAGGCAATATAATCGTGGATTCTTTTGATATCAAAACTAATTATCTTGAAAGGCTAGTTAAAGAACAGCACAGCAAGGATGGTGGTCAATTAATTTTTGGACTTACAAAGGAAAACTTATCGGAGTTTAGGGAGCAAATATTTCCAGAATTAATGATAGGAATAAGACAGCAATTAGGTTACTAAAAATTTAAGTTATGGGATGTAATTGTGGAAATACAGAACGTCAGAAGAAAGACGTAATGCGAGAAAAAGCAATAAAGTTTGCAGCTCACATGGAAGTGGATGTTCAATTTCATACATGGACACAACGAGGTTTCAGTAGATTATATGACTATGAGGAAAAAGATTCAGTCGACAGAGGAAGGGGAGTTATCGAAATTATTAAGTTTCGAGACCATAAAAGCAAAAATGTATTACCAGATTCAGAAAAACCTGAATCAAGTAGTAAAAAGTCAACAAAATCTACTGATCTCAAATCCAGAGGAACTAGCAACCGAAATAAAACGACTGAACAATCAGTGGGTAAAAACGATGAATCTTCTGGGCGAGGCAAAGCCAGAGCATCAAAAAAATAGATGGAGGGAAATAGTTGAAAGATATTTCCGCGAAATCGATGAAAGCTCTTTTGAAATATTCCTTAAAACTAAAAGGAAAGATGTTGCGTGGGATTGTGACCTTGTGATAATGAATACAGGATTGCAATTAGCAACCATTGGGATGGATGAAGGCTACGAGGCATTGGCTGAGATTGGAATAAAAGGTGATAATCCAGAGCAGCTATTACAGAAGATAAAAGGACGGATAACTAACTATGAACTAAGAAACTTAAAAAATACAGAAGAAGAAAGCAATCATAGCGACTTCTTTATGATGTTGGCACAGATAAGAAAGCAGGGATATTCTATTGATGGAAATATTTTACTTGAAGAGTGGGTAGGAGTATTGAAAGATATAAAAGAGAACAATGAGCGGAACAATTCAAAAGAATGATATAATCACGCCGGAAGCCTTAAAGGTATTTTCGGAAATAGTAGCTGAATTCCAAAAGCTTTTATCAGCAGCACAGGAATTAAAGAAAACACTTCCAGATTCAGGGTTTGACCAGCTAGATAAGGATGCTCAGAATGCAAAGAAAAGCATAATACAAGTAGAGAACGAGACTCGCAAATTCAATTCTTTAATAAGCCTTGGCAAGCAACAACAAAAAGAAAATACAGCACAATTAATTGCCGCAGCTAAAAATGTAGCAGCCGCAGATAAAAAGAAAACTTCAGACCAGAAAAAGAATATGTCTGATTGGATTGCAGCCGCAAAGAGGGTGGCAACATTCGAGAAAAAAGCTGACAGAGACAGGAGGGCAGCAGCCAAGAAAAAATTAGCAGACCAAAAGAAAGATATCGCAGAATGGATTGCCGCAGCTAAAAGAGTTGCAGCATTTGAGAAGAAAGCCGCTAGAGATAAGTCGATGGCTGACAAAAAAGAAGAATCTGCAAGGAAGAAAAAAACAAGTGGATTAAAGAATTTAGTTCGGTCAGTTGGGATATATGCAGCCGCGATGTTTGGGCTAAACAGGATTGTACAGTTCTTCACAAGAGACTTATTGAATATGACTAAAAAGTTAGATTCACTTGACTTTTCTATGCGAACAATAATAAAGGACACAAAAGAATATGCAGCCACAAATATATTCCTAACAAAAACTGTAATAAATTACGGACAGGACATATTGACACTTACTGAAAGATACATAAAGTTTCGAGCAGCATCAATGCAGTCCAATATGTCTGCTAGGGAAACAATGAAAATTTTTAATTCTACGGCAAAGGCAGCAGCAGTATTAGGATTAAAAACCGATGAAGTGAACGGTGTGTTCCTTGCTTTGGAGCAGATGATTTCAAAGGGTAAAGTAACTACTGAGGAACTTCGTAGACAATTAGGTGAAAGACTTCCAGGGGCGATGGGAATTATGGCTGATGCAGTTGGTGTATCAATAGTCGAACTTGATAAAATGCTGAAGGCAGGGTCAGTGTTGTCCACAGAGGCATTACCTAAATTCGCAGTCGCATTAGAAAAGGCTTATGGTATAGAATCCCTAAACAGAGTTAATAACCTAGCAGCGGCTCATGGAAGATTGAAAACTTCGTGGGTAAAATTTGTTGATGAATTACAGGCAAGCAGCGTGTATATATCAGTAATTGATGAGATAAACGATCAGATAGTTAAACTGCGGTGGACGCTAGGGATGGTTAATGAATTAGGTGGATTAGAAGGATTAAGTGATAGTATCGGCAAGGGAGCAAATGAGATAGTAGATTATTTTGATAAAATAGAAGATGTAGGAAAATCGCCATTGGCTGACATGAAGAATCTGAACGCGTGGATAGCGAAGATGAAAGAGATCGGAGTTGGGATGGATACTGCTTCTAAGGCATTTGAGCAATATGTTGAAAGACGTAAATCACTCATGGATGCAGATAAGGAAGGAGCGTCTATAAAACCATTTAGTTTCGACGTATACGAAAAGGAGTTAGACAAAGCAGAAAAAGATACAAAATCATTTGCTAATCAAACATCTAAGGGTTTAAAAGATAGTCTTATCAGTACGAATGATTTCATGTCTAAAGGAATCGTTACTTACGAAGCTGTTTTAATACAACAAGAAAAAGAATTAGTATTAAAGCAAAAAAACAATAAAAAATCATTAGATGCAATAAAAATAACTAGAGATTTTCTTCTCCTAAAGAAGGAACAAAAGGGATTAAGTGATAAAGAGCAGTCAAATTTAGATGCTATATCTAAAAACTACGAAACGTTTTCGTTCAAGGACATTGCATTCACAGAGGCAAGAATTGAAGTTGCAAATAGGCTTGCTGAAACAAATAAAAAAACAGGAAAGGATTTATTTTCTATCGAGAAGAGTCAGATGGAGCTACGGATAGCGTTAAAAAAAGTAGAATTAGACAGTCTCGGCGAACTAGGGGATGGCGGCAATGTCGCCGAAATGAAAAGAGGAATAGAACTTTCTAAATTTATAAAAGATCAAAATGATGAATTAGCTAAATCTGCAAATGCTAATGCGAAGCAACGGATAGACACGCAAAAAAATGCTGCCTTGGCACAATCTAATGTATTAAGCGAAAGCCTGAAGAGAAATACTCTTATAGATAAGAAATTCTTCGATTCAAGTGAAGAAGATTTTGAAAGATTTAGTGACCAGAAAGTAGCATCTATTTTTGCAGATGCCGATACTCAAAGGGTAGCTATCCAGAAGGGATACACCCAACAAATATTAGACGCTAAAAACAGGGCATCCAAAATAAAGGCAATAAATATAAAACTTGCTGTTGATTTATTAACGATAGAGTATAATGCACAGCAAGCCATAATTGATAGCTCGATAACTTCGGTGGAGGCAAAAGAAGATGCAGCAGAAAAACAAAAACAACTTGAAGAGAAATTACAAGAAACTGTCCGTAAGGGTACAGTAGAAACCGAAAAATTAAAACGAGAAGAACTTGAAAAAACATTTGCGTTCATCTCTGAGAATGTAAATGCAGGATTTAATATTCAGCAACAATTTTCTGACAATCAACTTCAGCGAGCAAAAAACCGCTACGAAAGAGAAACGCAACTTGCAGGAGATTCAGAAGCAGCCAAATTGGTTGCCAAGCGTAAGTTTGAGGCAGAGGAAAGAAAGATTGCGAAACGTCAGGCTAAAGCAGCCAAAGCGCAAGCAGCATTTAATATTGGATTAAGTACTGCTCAGGCTATTATTGGTATTTGGGCACAGGTTCCTAAATTTGATTTCGGTATTTCAGCAGGAATATTAACTGCTGTCGTTGGAGGTATAGGAGCAGCACAATTAGCAGCAGTATTAGCCAAGCCTCTTCCATCCTTTGCTGAGGGGGTTAAAAACTTTGAAGGTGGACAAGCGATAGTAGGAGACAAGAAGGGAGACCCAACAAAAGCAGGTGGATCAGAATTGGGAATATTACCAAGCGGTCAAATGTTTCTCACTCCAAGTACGCCTACTGTAATGAACTTGCCTTCAGGTACAGATATTATTCCGAATGATGGAATTGCAAGTGTTTTAGCAAACGAAGCGATGAATAGTACATACAACATGATTGACATGTCATCAACAAATAGTCAATTAAGGCAAATAAACAAGAATACTAGTGAGTCAACAACATACGAAGGTAATTATAAGATAGTGCGAAGAAAAGGCTTCGTTGGACGCTACAAGATATGATATATAGCTATAATACATTAGGGATTTACGAAACGAAGGCTAATCGCCAATATGACAATACTGGAAATATTCGTGTTTTACATCATTTTGAAACGAATAAAATTCCTGCTTTTCAAATAATAGTAACAGGAACGATAATTACTGCCAGTTATAAATTGTTTGATATTAATGATGTTCAAGTTTCGACAGGCTCAGTGACAGTTGAAAACGATACCAATGATGCAGGGACAGTTTATAGTAGATTGATATTTTTGGGAGCAACATTAACTAGCAAAGATGATGGCTTTTATTACGTCGAAATAACCTATGATGCAAGCAAGTTATATACTGATGTATTTTGTTGGAAAACAGATGTTTCTGAATATTTAAAAATTGAAGCGACAACTGCCGATATATCCATAAGTAGTCTTAAGATGAACATGACCGGATTCACTTATTTAGTTTATCTTGAAGTTAGAAAGAACGGATTCAGGGAAGAATACGATGTAGAAGAAGAGGGTGATTCAAAAACATATGGCAATATCCCTTATTACAATTCACGTAACCATGCACAGGAGTTCGAGATTACAGGGTACAGGAAAACGTTAAATTTCTTAGCTGGACTAAGGGTGGTTGCAACAAACGGCACAGTTACTATCACCTACAAGAATGATTCAAATGAAATATATGACATAGAGACTGCGGATACCGCACAGAACTTTAGCTATAGTGATATTTTAATCATAAACTGGAAGTTCAAACTGAAAGATTATCTGCAACCTATGAATGATGTATAGATTTTATCTATAACTTTGTGAAAATTGATAAATGGGATTTAATACTAGATATAAAGTCTTTTTAGATTGGACTGTTCCTAAGAACTCGGAATGGAACGATGACGACAATGCTAATTGGGTAGAGATAGTTCCTGATATTGAGCAATTTAAAAAAGCTCCATTTAATAAAGAAATGTTTACCCGTTACTCATGGGGGCAGGTAACATTTAAAAACAATCCAAATCTTACAGGGTCGGCAGCAGAAACATATAATATAATAGCAAATGCTTCGATAGATCAGGAGATAAGAATGAAGGTAACGCTTCCTGCAAGCCTTGTAGATCCTGATTCATCAAATGTCATAAGAGGTTATTTTGGTACGAATGATTGTGAGTTCGACCAAGATAGTGGAATTGTCATAGCAACACCTACGATATTAGACCAATATACGGATCTCGTTGAAAACTGGGAAACCGAAGTACCTATTTTTGGGGAAACAATTATAAGAAAATCGACATGGAGTATTGATCCCGACATGAAGGGGATTGATTTTAGTCAATCACACAACCTTCCTGTTGAACTAAGTATTTCTGACATGGATGAAGCTCAGACTCCTACCGACATATTACTAGGCAACAAAACGGGAGGTATATTTGTAAATTCAAAAGTGGAATACGATGCGGCTTTTTCCGTTTACATAAATGCAGAAATATTAATAGCGGACCCTACACCACCATCATGGTTCATATTAGAGGTATATGACAATGATGACAATCAGATATATAGCGGAGCATTAGGCAGTGCGCTCAGTACAGGCACACTGTCTGAATCATACAATGTAGACATAACAATACCTAAAGGTGATTGGGTTAGAGTTATATGCAGTTTGAACCCTACCTGCACAGTAAACTATAATGACATTAAGATTGAATTAAGTACTACGAATATTGCATACGCAACAACAGATGTTTCAGTAGAAATTCAAGAATCTAGCCTTAAAACTTACGAGATATGGACTGAGTTTAAAATGGGAGTTACTGATTCTATACTTAAAAGCAATTATGATTCAACCATACCTACACTAGCTTCTTATTTTAACATAGATGGCTCACCGAAAGATACCTTACTTAATTCCAACCTATATGCACCATATAGCACTGCCGCCAGTATCGATTCATCTGTCATAGCAGAGCTTGGTATAAATGTAATTCCTATAAGTGGGTTATATATGGGTACAGGAAATGACATCGGGGCAGTATTAGAGCCTTATGGATTTGAATTGTCAGAGGTAGAAGTGTATTCTGATTTTTGGTGGGGTGGATGGTTTAATACAGTACACAAAGCAAGTACTCATGCGCTATGTAAATATTCCAGATTTGAGAAATATGTAGCTCAGGGTGACACACCTCCAGTATCAGGATGGACTGACACCGAATATGATAATTCTAATAATGAAAGATTATGGGTTAAGAAGCCTTTCGATGGAACAATAACTGAATGGAATCTAGGAGACATAGACGATGCAGGCGGAACAAACGCAAGCCTTGAGTGGGACGTAAGACTAAAATCTAATAAAGTATATCCATCATCTGTGGAATCGGTAGTGCTCCAAACGAGAGATTTTAGAGAAATAGTACAAGATGTTTATAACGGCACATTTTTATCATTAGTAAACAACGATATTAATTCTGTATTCTTTTGGAACGATCCTGATTCTGACATTCCTGATGTGTCCGCAAATGTAAATTATGCGTACCAACAGGGGACAGAGAATTGGTTAAACAAAATAGCTGCCGCACATACCTATCAATTAAAAGAAATAAATACTGACTCTGAAGATTCCATCCTTAAAATTAACTTCAAGGACTTGATGTCTGACTTAAAGGCATTATTTAATAATCAGATATTTTGGTGGGTTGATATTCTTGGGGTATTGCATTTAGAGCATTTAAAATACATTGATGAAGCTAAAGTAATTTTAGACATAACCAAAACCGCAACACCTAACACACCATATTTGAATAATATGGAATTACTTACTGAAATATCATCGTGGAAATTTGATAAATCTGAAATGTATTCTCTGGTTAATTTCCAGATAGCGAATTCAGGATATAAAGACTTCAATGACAATAATATAACTTACGATAAAATAGTATCAAATAAAAGGAATGAGGACATTAGAAATACATTGGCAACTAAGAATATAACAACCGATATTAGGTATTGCATAGAAAACCCATCTGACATTGAGAATGGCATGATACTGATCAATCACGACAGTAATTATAATGCAGTAATATCAAAAGTCCCGATTTCTAATACTGATTTTGAAAATGGCAACTTAGCACTTAGTAATATCTTAAATAGATACAAGTATGAGGGAATTTTTCTGGACGCTAAAATAAATAATATACCAGTCGTTTTTGATGTTACAACAAGAACAAAAGTTGGGAAAGAAATAAAATTAAAAGGCATTTACGACTACGAATATTTCAAGAGCAAGATTAGTATTGGTAGAATCGAATCGCTAATACATGATCTTGATAGAGAACATACAAAAATATCGCTTAGGTATAGATTTGGATCAGGATCGGTGTCTGACACATTTATTTTAATGGTAAGTGAGGTTGGTGATTTTACGGGAGCAGAAGATGTACAATTTGACTTTGGATAATTATGACACAAAAAAGAATAAGAGCATTAGACACGTATATCTCTGGCGCAGTACCGCTTAGCTCGCTGTACATTGTAATAGATAGTATAAATTTCGGAAGTGAACCATTCAAAGTACCTTTGGAGAATTTACTAGAGGACGATCATCCAGAAAAAGGGAGATTGTCTGGATTGGGTTCACCTAACGTTACAGTACCATTTGGCATACCATACACATCAATTCCGATAGGCAGAGAACCAGAGGTGTATAAAATGGTTCAACAGCCAAGTGGAGTATGGCGAAGATATGAAATGTCGTGGGGGTTTGTGGATGCAAATCAGCCATCATTGACAGGGTTTCAGCTGACTATACTGGAAGCTGATTTAACAGGAATAGTAGTAGAATGGGATTATAAATAAATTGATATGAAAAAAATAATTTTAATATTAGCACTTGCACTTATAGTATTAGCTGGCAATGCACAAATAAAAGGAGAAAGAGTTGAGGCTTCTTACGAGTTGATAATTACTGGTGATTCACTGAGGGGAACTACTCAAATTGATGGCAATGACACTATTGCAGCAACACGGCAATTTGTTCTAAACACAGCAGGATCGGGGAATGGATGGGATTCGATAATATATCAACCAAGTAACGGTTATTTGGTATGGTGGTATGCAGGGGCAAGAATAGATTCTACTTTGACAGATGGGAGAGATGTTCAATATTCCGACTCTTTAGACATATTCTATACGCAGAGGACGGTTGACAGTATGCTATCTGCGACTGGGGCGCAAACTGTTTACGAAATTACACTACCCATTAACGGCACTTTAGCGGGGAGTGTGGCAGCAGCAGTTGAGGGTACAGACTATCCAACGGGGTGGGTATTGAGTGCTTCGGGGGGAGATTTGCAAGTAAATCATGGATTAAGTAGATACCATGCGAATACAACAGTTTATTATAATACTTCGGGAGATTTTTACAGACAATTACGGAATTTCGATAATGCCTATTCTGGAATATTAATGGACAACAATAATGTGACAATTGAATCAATCAGTGTATTTTATACGGCTTATAAATTAAAATTGGAAATCCTACTTCAATAATGAAAAAAATACTGATAGTACTATTATTTCTTCCGTTATTCTCGATGTCTCAGGATTATACTCAGTATCTTCCAAAAATAGCATGGAGTACAAATTTGGACAACGTAGTATTTATTAATACGGATACATTCACTGTTGACGTGCTACCATTAGATTTAAGCGAACCAGGTGCTTTCCCGTTTAAATATGGTAATTACTTAATGGACAATCGCGGATTAAGGTATTTAGTAATAGATACAACCGCATCGCCTACTATTACGGTAGTGGATATTTTCGGAGCTGGATTTGCGCCATTTCAAGGTAAAATCGGATATGTTTACCAGTCAGCCGGAAATGGCGATTCCCATTCTTTGCCTACAAATATGTTCGAGAAACTTGACACCAAAGCTTTCGATTATGGATACAGGTTAGATATGAATATCCTTTGGGGACAGTTATTTAATCCACATGACTCAATTCAATACACATTACAATCAGGTCTTACTCATCAAGAAGGCAAAACGTTTTACGATTCTATAAAACATACCCTAGCCTATTATAATGAAATAGAGGGTGTGACTGTTAATATTGGACTAGAAAACTTAATAAGAATCTATAACAATACAGAAGATACAATACATAATGGAATAATAGTTGCACCTAGTGGTGATCAATTTGGCTCACCTGAAATATTCTTAGCAGATTCTCGATATAAAGACAAGTCAACGTTAATAGCTGTTGCAACACATGATATTCCACCTTTAACATTTGGATGGGTAACTAAGTTTGGAGAAGTAGGAGGTTTAAACACACTGGCTTATGCTGGCGTTAAATTCTTATACCTAAATGGTGACGGAGAAATAACCATTACCAGACCAATAGGAGGGCACTACGAGACAATAGTAGGCAGTCCAGGAAAGATAGATGCTACTGATGGTACAATAATAGTTGACATTAGAACATCTGCAGTAACAGTAGAACAACAAGGCTATACTGGATGGCCGGATGCTGACGATAATAGTTTTCCTGACAATGTTGGGCTAAGTTTAGATGGACCAACGCGAACACTGATATTGACTGCAACTCCGGGTGATGAATTTTATCATTATCAAGATGGAGAAAAGTATGCATTTGCAGCGGATACATTTGTTTATTCGAATGTAGAAGGAATTCATTTGCTTTATTATGATGAAGGTGAGATAACGGAAATTGCTAACCCTACCGATACTGAATCACGACAAATAAAGGAAAGGTATCCTGGAATAATGAATATTTATCATTCTCTTACTTTTGGGACTTTTATCTTCGTCAACAACGAATTTCACACTTTCGACATGAATGGAAAGACTAAAGGTGCTTTATATGATGTTCATGGTTGTACTATTATAGAGCCTATATTATTAGTCGATTTCGATATTGATGGCTCAGGTAATTCAGATTCTCATGCCCAATATGGAAACTTATCTGGTACTATTAGAAATGAAGACATTAAAACATCTGTTCCAGCAACAGTAAGTGCAGAAGGATATTCAATATTTTATAAAGATGGTACTTCTGCTTGGTTAAGGGCTACAAATGCAGGATTTGGTGTAATTACAACAGGTACGGGTAGACTTGCGTATAACGAAGATGTCGGCGGTTCGTGGCAATTAAGCGAGGCAACAAATGGAGATTACGTATATTATCTGATGCTTGTCAGTAATACACTCGGATTGAAATATGGCACAATTCCCGGGCATGCTTCGTATGCAGACGAACAGGATGCAGTTGATGGCGGACTGGCAGATGCTGCCACTATATTACAGAACCTTCCTGTTAAGGAAATTGCAAAAGTTGCTTTGGTTGTGTATCAAACAAGAGATAATTATACTAATGCCGTACATGGCAGAATAGTATCAGTAACAGACCCAATAACAGGAAACGATGTCGATTATATTGACCTTGCGATTCCCGGAATAGGGGCAGGAGCCGGGGGTTCTGGGGCTAATAATTTTATTGATTTAGGTGACGTATTCACTTCTTATGCTGGTAGAGGTGACGATATAATGGTAGTAAATTCCAGTGAGGATGGCCTTACCTCAATTCCTAAAGGAAATATTTTACTGACTGATTTTGATTCAACAGGATTCCGGTTAACGCAATTTCAGGTTATTGGATTGAATGATACCGTTAATAATTTGAGAACAGATATAAACACCAATACAACCAACATACAAATAAATGCTGATTCAATAACAGCTCACAGAACTGACATAAATCAGAATGTTAGTGATATATCCTACATCGAAACCAATTATTTTAATAAACTAAATGATGATACAGATGATATTACCGAAGGAACTACTAAGCTGTTTGATAAAACCGTTTCTTTCTCAGGTGGTGCTAATGTGACAATCGGAGGAACTTACCCTGCATTTGTAATTACTGATAACTCAGGCACTTCAAATCTAGCATTAGGGGAAACATCCGTAACTGCATATCGTGGGGATAGAGGTAAAATAGCTTATGACCATAGTTTACTTGTTACGGGTAATCCACATGCCGTTCTAGCGACTCAAATAAGCGACTTCGATACAGAAGTTAGCAATAATTCAAGTGTTGTTGCCAATACTGCTAAAATTACAAACGCCACTCACACAGGAGATGCAACGGGGGCAACAGCATTAACACTTGCAACAGTTAATTCAAATATTGGAACTTATAATAATGTAACAATAAATGCTAAAGGATTAGCAACTGCCGGAAGTAACGTGGCTTACGAAGTTCCATTAACCTTCTCAACTGGATTAACTAGAGCAATAAATACAATTACAACCAATGATTCAGAAATAAATCACGATGGATTGTTAAATTACGCAATCGGACAGCATAGAATTATTAATGATGCTGGGACAAGCGCGACTGAATTGTGGAGTGCTAGTAAGATTAATAGCACTATTAATACTTCCGTGTCAGGAACAACGAATTACGTTTCAAAATTCACAGGTGTTAATTCGATTGGTAATAGTTTAATTTACGATGACGGTACTAAACTTGAAGTGGCAGGACGTGTATATCAAACAGGATTAGGTAATTCTACTTACTTCGGGTACGGTGCTGGTGCTATTGATGATTTGAGCGATAATAGGAATGCTGGGTTTGGTTCTCAATCTCTCTTCTACAACACTACTGGCAGCTATAATACAGCCAACGGTTATCGGTCTCTCTTCTACAATACCACTGGCAGCTATAATACAGCCAACGGGATGCAATCTCTCTACTCCAATACCACTGGCTACTATAATACAGCCAACGGTTATCAATCTCTCTACTACAATACCACTGGCTACTATAATACAGCCAACGGGATGCAATCTCTCTACTCCAATACCACTGGCCGCTATAATACAGCCAACGGTTATCAATCTGGCAGATATATAATCAGTGGTGCTGAGAATGAGACCTCTTCTAACTCCCTATATTTAGGGTATGATACTAGAGCTCTAGCAGATGGCGGTATAAATGAAATTGTGATTGGTTATAATACGCACGGAGCAGGAAGCAATTCCGTTGTTCTAGGCAATGACGATATTACTAAGACTGTCTTGAAGGGCAACGTCGGCATCGGCTTCACTACACCACTTGCAAAAACAGCTATAAATGGCGGGTTACATGTTGGCGGTGAAAGTGACCCAGGAGATAATAATTTATTAGTTGATGGTTCAATTGAATCAGTAGGCACAGTAACCCACGCAGCAGCAACATTAGGCACACAATCGTTAATCAAATCACAAGTAGAAGACGCAAGTATCGACGGTGATTTTAGTAGTTTGGCAATTGGTGGAGTTCCGGTGGTGTCTAATATCACCACCAACTTATCAGAAGGAACAGCTACAACTACAACCGTCGATATTAATTCAAGCGATGGAACTAATGCAACGATGGTTGGTGCAGATGGGACGAGAGCCGGATTAATGACTAAGGCGAAATTTGATGAAGTTGAGGTTAATAATGCAAAAATAAGTGGTATTAATAATCACTCAGGATTAACAGAATTGGATTACGCAAGTTCTGGGCATACGGGATTTGCTAGAACGGGTGGTACGAATTCTTTTAATGGAGACCAAACATTAACGAATGGGAATTTATGGCTAACCAGTGGAAATATTATTTTAGCAAGTGGAAACTATATGAGATTACTAGGCCGACCCCTCGCGCCAACAGGTCAAACTTCCTCGGTAGGTGATTTATGGATGAGTTCAGTTGATAAGAAAATATATTTCACAACTAGCACAGCGGAGTATGATTTGACAGGAGGCGGTGGCGCACCAACTGATGCGACATATATTACACAAACAGCAAATGGAACTTTAACAAATGAGCAGGCTTTAGGTTCATTGTCAACTGGATTTATGAAGTCGGCTACAACTACTGGGGTTGTCACTACTCAGGCTCAAATTTCATTAGCTTCTGATGTTTCTGGTAATTTACCGGTTGGTAATCTTAATTCTGGGACAAGTGCAAGTGCATCTACTTTTTGGCGAGGTGATGGAATCTGGGCTGCTCCTACTGGTACAAGTAAGTGGCAAACATTAACCGGAGCCATTGCACCTGCTACAATTACCGATGAGGTAAGAGTGGGGAGTGTTGCCGATTATGGTGCTTACATGTTCCAAGTAACAGGGAGTGCATATTTATCGGCTAGCCTAATCGCAGCGGGGGATGTGTCTGGAAATATTATTAATGCCAGCTCAGGATTCGAAGGAGGGTACGCGGATTTATCCAGTTATCTTTCTGTAACTGGAACTTCGCTAATGGATGGCATATTCAGAATCAAAGAAAGAACAACCCCGGCAAGTTCCACTAATTATGGAACTATCTACCCAAAAGATGACAATAACCTTTACTATTTGGATGAATCGGGGGTAGAAACTAATCTGCTAACTAGTGGAGGTGGCGAAATAGATGTATATAGTGGTAATCTTGGAGCATCAACTAGTGGTTGGCATTCAACTTCTGGGACAGCAATAAGTGTGAGTAATAAAATGGTAGTGGCAAATGCTTCAATAGTATTCACTGATGTTAATGGAAACTACTTGGGTCTTGTTAAATGGGTTAGTTGTGGAACTTACGACAATGGTACTCCTTCTATACATTATAATAAAACATATGATTCAAATCCAACAAATATAACAGTAACGCCAGCATTAAGCGGAAGTTACCTTGGTGTAGATATATCTCATACAACTGGGGCAACTATATATTTTGTTCTAACAAGTTATTTTGGAGACCAATTATAAATTAAGAACATTATTAATAGGAGAATATAATTAATAAACAACAAATGAAAAAGTTAATTTTAGTCGCAATAATCGCAATCTCGGCAATTGCATCAAGTCAAGCTCAGTATTATGTAACGGAGAAAGTAATTCCAACTGATATACCGTATGTCAAAACTATGGTCTTAAAAGTAGGTGAACAGGAGGCTCGAATTGTTCGAGAATGGGAGCAGTACAAAAAACGACAGGATATTAATCTCGACACGATTCATTATGAAACTGAGATTAATCAGTATTTAACCGCAGTGAATAATTTGACAAAGCAATTTGCTAATTTATTCTCTGTAACCGACACAATTCAAGTGACTAAAGTTGATACTGAGTATTATTTAGAAGGAGATAATGTTAATAGTATTGCTGATAAGAAAGCAGTTTTATGGAGCCGGTATCAACGCTTAATCGAAAAGTATGGGAAAGATAATGTAAAGGGATTGCCTGACTTTAAACAACTCGAAACAGCATGGATTAGATTATCTGGTTTTGAGAATCAGTTGAATACCCAATAGAAATCAATTATGAATATCCTAAAAAATATTAACTATTTATGGAGCAATACAAAAGTAGAGATACAATGGAGGTGGTGGGGAGTTACTGCTATTATTATATACCATATTGATGCGGCTATCCATAAATGTAAAACAATATTAAATCTTTAAAAAATGAAAAGAACGATAATATTTAAAGACCAAAAAGAGTACAATGATGAGATAATGGCATTATTTAATGAAGGCTATGAAATTTCAAAAACCATTAGCAAAGAAAAAGTATTCAGGCACATAGTCGAGATTGAAAAAAGTAAATAAATTGTTAAACAAAAAATAGTTATCTTTATAAAAATTAATATCATGATTAAAAAAGAAAAGAAAATTGAGGTTCCTGAAAAATTGAACCTATTGAGCCCATCGTGAAATCAAAAGACCAAAGACCAAAAGACCCTCCGGGGACAAACGAATGAAAAAAATAGGCGTAATATCATTGCTATGTTGGATGGGATTTAGGTTAGTATTCCATTCGTTCAGTTTTGAAAATTCAGAAATTACTACATTCTTTTATTTCGAGGGTAATAGTATTGCGCTTTTTGGATTATTTTTCATTCTTCTAAATTACACGACAGGGACATTAAAGAGATTAGTTAAAATAAGTATAATTTATTCAGGCTTTTGCCTGATTACAGATATTCTAATGCTATCAGGTGTTGGGACGCACGATCTTTGGGTCTATACAGCAATTAGCATATCTATATTAGCATTCGGAATATTATGGTTGATTTTTGCATGAGGTACGTAGCACAGATATTAAGTTTCTTCCTTTGGGCGGTTGGTTCGCTGACCTCTATACTTGCTAAGTTTTCAAATGTAATTGACGATAGCATAAGTATAGTTGCGGGGATAGTAGGCATCGCTGGTGGTATAGTTTGGTTATCTATTCTGAGACTGAAGAAAAGAAATGAGCAATTGGAATACGAGATTAAGAAACAACAGTTAAAAAATCTTGAAAATACTGAAATATAATGAAAGCACTCGACTACGTAAAAAAATATTACCCAGAAGCGCAAAAGGTAGAGCGCGAGACTGGAATATCAGCTGTAGCAATGCTGGCGCAGAGTGCCGGCGAGAGTGGCTGGAAAGAAGGGCCCGGAAATATGATGTTCGGGATTAAGGACATTGACGGAATTAACGGAAACGAACAACTAATCCGGACAAAAGAATATTTACCCACACCGGACGCTAAGTTCCCGGTAATCCACTCCATAACTCCGGTAATGAAGGGAAAAGTACAGATGTACAAATATGATTGCGAAACGTGGTTTCGAAAATACGACACCCCAGCGGATTCATTTCGGCATTATGCTGAATTTATATTTGCTAATCCTCGTTATAAAAGAGCATTGGCAGTACGTGAAATACCAGAGTTGTATTTAAAAGAGATTGCAAGAGCTGGTTATGCTACTGGCATGAATTACGAAGAATACATGATGCAAATGCTTAGAAGCGTAGTTAAACGATTAAGAAAGGTAAGATGAAGAAAGCCGCAATAAAAATACACAAATCAATTGACGGGAAAAAGACAACCGGAGTAAGTGTGGCATATATGATATTTCAAGCGGTTATGCTTGCAAAACCTGATTTAATTAGTCCATCATTAGAAAATGTAATTGAGTATTCACTTGGAAGTGGGCTACTAATGACTCTGGGGCATAAATTATGGAAGATAACCGCCAAACAAAGGGAAGCGTCATGGAATTGGATAAAGTCGCTTAAACGAGCTAAAAACAACATTAAAAAATAATAATCATGAGTGACGGAAAAGTTTTAAGCAAAGAGACAAAAAGATTTCTTGCAGAAGTATTTGATGACTTGGTAAATTCTGGTATTGCCGAGATATTTGATGGCACATTAATTTTAATAGCACTGAATGTTATCGACAAACAGGCTGATAAAATTATTCCAGATACGATGGATGCACAATTAAATGAAATTGCATTGTTGTGTGGGGAGAAAAAATGGAAAGAAGCAGCAGAAAAGGCGGCTATTATGGCTGACGAAAAAATAGATGTCCCTTTCTTGGATGACGAAATGGAAAGGAAAGCGTTTATAGCTGTTGCGGATGCAATTGTAAGCCTAGTTCAATTATGGATTAGCAAAAAATAAGATTCAAAAATATATTAAAAAGCCGGGCCGATTGTTCCGGCTTTTTTATTAGTCATACAACCAATCAGGAGCATCTTTTATTCGTTTAGAGTCGTACATAAAGGTTTTAGATAAAATAACATATTGTCTAGATACGACTTTATTGAGCGACAGTCCTTCTTGTGACGAGTCTATTGCTCACATTATTCGTCCAATTGTTGACCATTACATTGGTCAAAACCAATTGACAGATAACGTTCTGAAAGCATTCTGATATCTTCTTTCAATTTTTCAAAATCTGATACCAACTGCCTTCTGTATTTATCGGTTATGGAAGAGTTTGGTGAAAGAATATTTCTGTAATGTACGACTTGCTCTATAAGTCTTGACAAAATAATTACTGTTGAAGTTTCGTCTTTTTTTAATAAATTACCCATGATTAAAAATTTAAGAATAAACCCCGCCCAAAAATTTAAAACAAGACAGTTCGGTGCATTTAATCAGCAGCGGAGCGGGATTTGACGCTACTAAACATACACAAACCGTTATAAATAAGCGTGGCGGAACGGCTTTTACGGTAGGTGCAAGTCTTACTCATTGCTTACATTCTTCTGCTTTGATTTTCACAGCGCCACGCCAATTAATAACAAAGTACATAAATAATAAAAAACTACTCGTCAATTAGTTCTATGTTCCTTATTTCCTTGCCGCAACTTGGGCAGTGGTTAATGCTCAACTTTGTATGTCCGTCACAACTTTTCAGATTTGGCATACAGTAAATTTTTTGCTTACTATCATTTTGGTAACTAAACCAATCAAAGTGATGCCTCATTTTGGCGAAGCAGTCACAACATTTAATACTTTGTTTCATTTTATCCGTTTTTTAAAATTCATGTACAGACCGTTATAAACCATACTTTTTTGCCACCCAACGCACAAAGTCTTTAAACGTAGGTTCTTTGTGTTGCCACTCTTTTATCAAGGTCGGTGAAATAAATATACTCAACGCCGATGTCATTCCTGTTATAGCATCTGTATATGATGGTGATTCGTTTATTTTAAGCCACTCTACATAAGTGCTATCATTGTAGCATTCAGTTTTGTATTCAATCATCAGCTTTATTATGGTCGTATCACTGCCTGCGCTTTTTTGTTCAGTGGTATTGGTGGCATATACTGTTAAATCTCCACCGTTTATGCTCATAGCTAAATCCTGTGCAAGGCAAAAAGCACAGGTTAATAACACAATGCAAATTGCATAACTAATTTTTCTAATCAAAATTTTCATAATTTCTATTTTTGTGTTTTAAATTAAATTCGTTTGTATTCCGGCATCGTTACGATAACTTGCACGCAACGTTAGGGTGCATTAGACTAAATATCCACGTAAGTAGCTTCTAAATCGTATTCGTGTAATGGGTTGTCTACACTTATACCGCCTCTATATCCTAAACAGTATTCACACCATTCTTGGAACTGTTCGTCTGTACACTCTACTGGTGCAACTACATTTATTCTAATTTCTTTTTCCATATCAAAAACGCACCCTAACAATTTGTATAAATAATAGCCCGTTAAGGTGTCTTTTTAAAAGCTATTACTATGTAATTAATTTATTTTGTATCTACTTAATTATGTGCTTAAATCGGCTACTATTCATACAATAACCGTTAGCAACTATAATTTGCTTTTCAAGTATGTCTGAATCATTTTCTCAATACTTTCATTCATGTATTTTTCCCCATTCTCTCGAAACCACATAAAAAAAGCAAATAACAGTTCACTTTCGTTTGCT
>DAOUSD010000141.1 GCA_030627405.1 Deltaproteobacteria bacterium | reverse complement strand
TTCTCTAACAGTGAACCATAAAACTGTGAACCTGAGTAGTTACACTTACTCATTGTTTTCAATTTTCAGTGAAACTCCGTGTCGTTCCGTGGTGAACTTTTACAAATTTTATAGTTTTCGTTTGGGCACTATTCTAGTTGCCTGTGCCCTTATAGCATATTGAAAATATAAGCGTAACTACCAGACAGACAATAGCGAAAAGATCACCAAATCTGGTATAAGCGGATGTCTCATGTATAATTGGAATGGATTGAGTTATTACTTTTTCCTGAAAAAGCGATGTCGAATCCATAACTCTTCCAACAGGGTCTATGAATCCACTTATGCCTGTATTTGCCGACCTTACCAGAGATCGTCTGTTTTCTATTGCTCTGAATACTGCCATGGAAAAGTGCTGATAAGGAGCGCTTGATCTGCCATACCATGCATCATTAGTGATGTTGACAAGCAATGCCGCTTCATTTTTTGTCATGGCCCTGGAAAGCTCAGGAAAAATGATTTCGTAACAAATCAGTAACCCCAGGTTGCAATTATTCCACTTGATAGTTTTTCCTTCCTGCCCCGCGCTGAAATCTCCAACAGCTTCAACCATTTTACCAATAAACGGCAGCCATTTTTTAAAAGGAACATATTCTCCAAATGGAACAAGGTGCGCCTTGTCATATTTTTCGCATACCCTTCCATCCGGGCTTATCAGGTAGGCACTATTGTAATATTCTATAATATTTTCCCTGCGGACAAAGGAAGGACTGCCTATTAGAAAATCCGTGTTTGTATCATGAATTCCCTTTTGAACCTTTTTTGACAGCAGTCTGTCGTACAAAAAGTAAAAGGGAGTCGCTGTTTCCGGCCAGACTACAAGATCAGGTTTTTCCTCTTTGGCTGAAAGAGATAAATTGACGTATTTTTCCGTGGTTGCTGTTTGAAATGCCGGATCCCACTTTATTGACTGTTTGATATTTCCCTGAACAATTGTGACTTTTAAAGACTTTGAAGCAGAAATCAGATCGTCAATCGATTCAATTCGCCATTTTCCATAAATGAAAACAAGACCTGTGATCAAGATAAAAACAAATATCGATCCTCCGGCAAGACGTTTTTTAATCCGCACTTCTTTCCATTTGTTTCCCGTAATATAAAGAAATGCCAGGAAAATTGTCGCATTAGCCAGAGCAATCAGAAATGATACCCCATATATTCCAAATATATCCGATATCTGTATAAGATGCAACCTGTTAAATTGGGAGTATCCAATCAGTCCCCAGGGAAACCCTGAGAAAAGATAATTACGAATATATTCGAGGGAAACCCATAAAAAAGGAATTATAAAAAGACAGTTCGCAGGTTTTGCACATAATCTGGTTAAGATAACTGAAAAGACAGCAATGTAAGTAGCCAGATAAGCGGATAACAGGAAAAGAACGGATATACATTGATAAAGAGGAAGATCGCCATAAGTTTGCATGGTGTAGGCAAGCCAGTATACAAGCGTAATATAATGTACAAGACCTGCAAGAAAACCAAGGCGAAAACTATTTGTCAATGAGCTGTTTTTTAAGGAAATCAGAAGCGGTACAAGGGCAAACCACGCAAGCCGGTCAATGCCGGTTTTCGGGAAAGAACCGGTTAAAAGCAAACCGCTTAATATAGCTAAAATAATATTTGACCAGTTAATACTTGTTCTTGTTATTTTCAATTTTGATCCAGCAATTCGTTGTAAAATTTATTTTTCGTATAATATACAGATCCAGCGATCATAGGTCAAGGTTAGGGTTCGGAAACGTCAGCCCTGACGCATGAGTTTTTTAAAAAAGGGTTGCTGCCATGTTTTACTTTGCGCTCCAGACGGCTGCAGGGCTTGCTCATATCGTCCTCCCAACGAGTTCTTCCGAACAAAGCAGATCACGATAATTTTTTACCAGAGGCTTTATGAATATTTTCTTGGGGCTGGTGGTGTAGCTCTTACCCTTTCGGACAAGACCCTGGCCGGTTGTCATGCCCAGATATTGCCAATTGGCCGCCTTGTAACAGATGCCTTGATAATAGGCAGGGTCTACAAAAGTCTCCATTAATACCGGGGAATAGCCCCAACTCTCTTGCCAATGTGCTCTTATTTGCCGGTTGATTTGACCCAATACATGGCTGGCAAGATTTTTGACCCGCACCCAGGGAAAAATCAAAAACCGTGAATTATTAATAACCCAGGCCAGATTTCTCAAACGCTGCTTTTCCATCCAGCCAATCCAACGGTCTCTTGCCCCCATGGATTTTGCTGCACCGGAAAATAAAACACAACCTAATCGACCTCGCTCGCTTTTAATAAAATATCGCAGGGTATATCCAAAGGGTCTTTTGTATCCCAGGTAATGATACCGTAATACATATTCTTTCCATAGTGCTGCAATATCTTTATCTTTTACAATCTCCAGTTCTACCGGATATAGCTCCTTGAGTTTGCAAGCTATTTCAGGCTGAGGCCCTGTTTTCTCTGTTATGGAAACCGCTCTTTTAACTGTAGATTTGGGTATTGTCCGCTTTTCAGGGAGTTGTAAAATACCTTGTGACTCCAGCTTCTCCAATAACTTAAGACAGGCATCTTCCTTGTTAGTTCCCGATGCTCTAAACCATTGCAGGTTCTCCGCTATTGTCTGCACCAACTCTTTCCTGCTTAACCGCCAAAACATACTGACGGTTTCCTTTATTTCCTCAATCTCTTGAACTGTGATTTCGCGACCGCATTGGGTAATACCGGTAACCTTTTTTTCAAGCATAGCCTGTCACTCCTTACGTTGATTATAATCATTTCAGGATAGACTATCAAAACACCGTTTTGTTGTCTGTAGTTATTTTGCGACAAAAAATATTTTCAATCCTCATAAATCTTTGGACGGCTTCGCTGCATACACATATGCGTCAGGGCTGACGAAAACGCCTGGTATTTTTAAGAAGATGGCATTATTATTGGAAAGCCTACCGGCAAGGGTGATCGTTTAATAATACACCTGTATCAGATAGCGGTCAAAAATTCATTACAAGTTTAAAGCAGCGGTGTAAAATTTGGGATGCTCTCGGAAGATATTATGGCAGGATTGGAGTTTTTTTAAGAATCACACAATTTAGCCGGAAATTTCACACAGGATAGTTCCATTTCCGCATTGAGAAGTTTCAAACTGCAGGACCGGATGGTCAATACCAAAACGGTTAAGCAGTGTTTCTCGAATTGTCCCGGCAAGAGTTTCAGTATCGCTGATGAGCTGATCCAAAACCACTATGTGGCAAGAAAATGCTATGCTTGAAGAGCTCAGGTTCCATGCATGAAGATAATGAACACCACAAACACCTGGAATCTGTTCAAGAGTTTCTTTTACTTCCTCTATGTCTATTCCTGCAGGTGTTGCATTCATCAAGATGCCGCCGGCTTCCTTCAAAATTCCCCAGCAGTTTTTCATTATAAAATAAACGATAAGTAAAGAAAGAACCGGATCCAGCCAGTACCAAGGTTTAAAGATGAGTACCATTCCGCCGACTACCACTGCAACAGAGGTAAGGAGATCTCCAACCATATGCAGAAAGGCTCCCCTTATATTGAGGCTGTGCCTGGCATCCTTATGAAGCAGCCATGCGGAAAATCCATTTCCTATAACACCAACCCCTGCAATCCACACCACAACCAATCCTGTCACGGTTTCAGGATTGAAAAGCCGCTGACTCGCTTCGTAAACAATGTATATCGAAGCCCCAACGAGAATTGCCACATTTAAAAGCGCCGCCATTATCTCGGCGCGCCAGTATCCAAATGTATGTTGAGCAGAAGGCCTCCTCTGGCCGATTCGATAGCCGACGTAAGAAATCAATATAGCAGTAAAATCACTGAAATTATGGGTAGCATCGGAAATCAGAGCCATGCTGTTGGCATAAACACCGCCGATAAGCTGAATTACAGGGATTATGAAGTTGAGCATAAGCGTTATCAAAAGACGGAATCCAGTTCTGTCTATAGAATTTATATGCTGATGCTTACCTTCATGAACACTATGTTCAGCATTTTTCATTCGCTAGAACCCACTAAACATACCAACGTCAACCGTGAATACGCTTTTAAGCATCCGAAACACTTGTTTTTTGTTTTGCGGCCGTTTCACCATGATTCTGGCGTCATCCATCACAAACGTAAGATAGAATCTAAAATTGATTTTCTCGATATCCTGAAAATCCCTTTCAAACGTACCTCTTTCATCAGAGAAAGAAAAGCGGATCTTGCGCGCATTAAAATCAAGCGTCACCGAGTCGGCAAACCGTTTTCCAAATACAAAATAAACGAAATAAACAGGCGAGACAAAAACGAGCGCTGTCACCACGGCATCCTTCACGCTCGTCTCCGAGGTAACTACCTGAAAGGCAATCACAACCAGCAGAAGGGTAATTGCAATGAAATGGAAATAGCGAAAGTAAATGCGCTCTTCGCCCGGCATGAAAAAGATGTACGTTTTTTTATCAACAGAATCAGCCATATTCAGCTATCCAATTCCTATTAAAAATTTGTAAAATATCAAGTCCTTGTTTGGTAATAGTTCACCACGGATTTTCACGGAAATACACTGAATTATCGTAACTGTTCAGGTTGTTAGGTTCACGGTTGGTTGCCTCGTTCAATTTTTATCGCTCTCTAACCTTGAATCGTGAACTCTGGAACTGTAAACCTGAATGGTTACACTTACTCATTGTTTTCAATTTTCAGTGAAACTCCGTGTCGTTCCGTGGTGAACTTTTACCTTATTTGTAATTTATTGGCATTGTTTCATAAACGAGCCACACCGCCGGTTTTTCATCTTAATGCCTCAAAGCCGGCCACAATGTCTAAAAGTTCTTCCGTAATAGAACTCTGACGCTGTTGCTGAAATTGAGACTTGAGTTCTTCCAGGAGATCTTCAATATTCCTTTCAGCCGCCTGCATGGATGCAAGACGTCCGGCATTTTCGCTGGCCAGAGACTCGGCAAAGGCACGATAGAGGGATACAAAGAGATATTGTTGAACCAATGAAGAAAACAGCCGGTTCCAATCCATAGTAAAAAAAGGGATGGCGCGCGATGGCCAGGGTTTCTGCTCCAGATCTTGAAACCATCCGGGATCAACCGGCAAAAGATGGATGGTATGAGGAGAATAAGATGTACCACGCTCCCTGTTATAAAATATAACGATCTGATCGATTTTCTGCTGCGAGCGCCACTCCTCCATTTTCAGCGTCAGATCCTCTACCGCAGATGTGATGGCGGCAGTTGAGCCAGGCGGAGAAAAGTATTCTTCAACCGGCTGTCCCGCCTCTTCAAGAGATGGAATGACTCGCATGCCCACTGCCAGCACCATGCGATTTTTTTGCTTCACCTGGAGTTTGTTTATTTCACTGACCGCATGGCGCGCAATCACTTCATTAAACTGCCCGACCATACCCTGATCCGAACCAAAAATAATAACTCCAAGACGTTCTTTTGGAACGGGCTCAGCTATTCTAATCCCCTCGGGTCTCTGTTTCAGAACAACCTGCAATCCCATTTCGACTGTTCGGTTGTATTCGACAAGAGATTCCGTAGCCCTCTCGTACTGCCGAATGCTTACAGCGGCAAGAACCTTCATCGTCTTCACAACAGA
>DAOUSD010000237.1 GCA_030627405.1 Deltaproteobacteria bacterium | reverse complement strand
ATCCTGTATATAATTGAGATCGCAAGCGAGAAGCATCTGATATTCCACCTCGCTTGCAGATCCGGCAGCGATGCTCATAAACCTGGCAAGTTCTCGCTCACTATCTCTTCCGCAACCTTCGGCAAACGTTTAATACTGCGCATAGTAACTCACATTTTCAGACAGTAAGGATTATACGTCCACACCACCCACTTTTCGGGAAAACCCTTCCCCTTATTAAAATATGGGAACACAAAAAGAAACGTTATTACGTAATTGAGCTCCCGGATAAAAGCCATACCCGTATTCCACTTCACTGGGCAGATCAAGGTAAAACACCATTGCCCGAACATCTTTCCGGTCAACCTGTTTTTACTGTTCATTCAATAAGGGAGATTATCTCCCTCATAACCATCTTTGAAAAAAACATAACCTAAACGAGAATAATTAAAAAACTTATGATTTTTTAAGACATGTTGAACTATGTTATTCTTTTCGGTTCCGAAAAGCTTTAGTACATTAATACGGAGGTAAAAAAATGAATCCCTACGATTATACTATATCCGGTCGGCGAATCTTAGAATCAAAGGCCAAATACGAACTCAAGCGAAAAAGAGTGAGTATCAGCCTGACCCCAGAAGAATTTGCCAGGCTCAAAAAGGCCGCCATAGAAAACGGTTGTTTCCGAGTAACATCTCAGCCTAATCACGCCACAGGTAAAAGAATTAAAGACAAAGAACCGGCCTTAGCGGTTTTGGCACGTAAAATTATTCTCAATTATCTCAATCAAAGAGAAAATATGTCGAAATCAGGCTGAAAATAAAATTTCAAAGATATTACCAAAGAGCTATCTTTTCCATATCGTCTACAATTAAGGAGGATGAATATGGAAAAGCAACTAACTCTTTTCAAACTGGAGGAAAATAATGATTTCTCCACATGGCTTAGCTTGCCGGAAGAAAACCAACGAAAAATTGAGTGTATCTTCGCCAGGCTTCTAATCAAACACCTTAGCTTGTCAAAGGAGGTTAAAGAACATGAATGAAACCAAAATAACTCCTTATCATCTAAAACGAAATGCCTATATATACATCCGGCAATCGACTGAACATCAGGTCCGTGAAAACATAGAAAGCCAGCAGCGCCAGTATGAATTAGTCCACATAGCCGAACAATACAACTGGAGCAAAGAGTCGATAATCGTCATTGACGATGACCTCGGACGGTCCGGAAGCTCTGCCACAGGAAGAACCGGTTTTGCCAAACTAGTTGCTGATGTGGCTCTTAAAAAAGCCGGCATAGTTTTTGGACTTGAAGTTTCACGGCTTGCACGAAATAATAGAGATTGGTACAAGCTCCTTGATTTATGTTCCATAACCGGAACTCTCATCGCCGATGCGGACGGTGTTTATGATCCATCTTCCTTTAACGACCGTCTCTTGCTCGGCTTGAAAGGAACAATGAGCGAGGCTGAACTTCATATGATAAAGAGCAGAATGCTGCAAGGCTTATACCACAAAGCACAAAAGGGAGAACTTAAATTCAACCTGCCCGTTGGTTACCAGTTCGACCAGGATGACGCAATTATCAAATCACTCAATGAACAGATAACTCATATTATTCAATTAACTTTCAAAAAGTTCTTCGAGATCGGAACAGTCCATGGTGTCCTGAAATATTTTATGGAAAATAAACTCCTATTCCCCAGAAAAGCCACTTTTGATAAAAAGATCCGTTGGGTACTCCCTTACTATAAAGCTATTCGCGATACACTCGGAAACCCCCTCTACACAGGAACTTATGTCTTTGGCCGAACAAAAGTTGTGAAAGAACTCGACGAGGACGGCAACCAAAGATCATATCAAAAAACACAAGCAATGGAAGATTGGAATGTCATCATCCACGATCATCACCCTGCCTATATCTCATGGGATGAATATCTGAAAATACAAAAACAGATAGCAAAAAATGCGCCTCCGCCCAGATCTCAAGCAAGCATGGTCATCCGAGAAGGATCAGCTCTTCTTCAAGGATTAGCCCGCTGCGGCAATTGTGGACGATCCATGCACGTAAACTATCATGGTCAAGGCAAGAAATCTTACCCCTATTATGTCTGCAATATGGCTAACAGGAACTTTGGCCAGGGATATTGCCAGTCTATTGGGGGGCGTAGAATCGACCATGCTGTATCAGATATTTTTCTAGAAACAGTCTCTCCTGCCGGTTTAAATATTCATCTCCAGGCCATTCAACAAATTCAACATCAACAAGATATGGCTCTTGAACAATTACAGTTGCAGTTAGAAAGGTCTCAATATGAAGCAGACCGAGCCTTTCGACAATTTGATGCTGTCGAGCCGGAAAACAGACTGGTTGTCCGAACCCTGGAGCGACAATGGAACGATGCCCTAAAACGCGTCGAAGAATTAAAGAACCGAGTCAAAGAACGTAAAAAAAGGTTTCAAGACCAATTGTCAAAGATCGAAGAACAGGACGTGCGCCGTTTAGCTAATAACCTCCCAGCCATATGGGAAGCGCCTCTCACCACCGATAAAAACCGAAAAATGCTGCTTCGTGCCGCCATCCAGGAGGCACAATTGACAAAACAAGATCGTGATGTTATCATTAAAATTATTTGGGTCGGTGGCGCCGTAACCGAAAAAATTGTTCATCTTCCCAAAGTAAGAAGTAAAAAATATACCTCACTCGATATAGTAGAATTAGTTCGTCAATTAGCAACAAAATTTCGTGATGATCAAATAGCCCGCATCCTCATTCGTCAAGGACGTAAAACTGCAACCGGTTTAACTTTTAATGCCCACAGAGTGGGAAGCCTCAGATGGAATTATGGTATTCCACGTTATAAAAAGCCAAAAGATGAACAGCCAAAATCTTACACAGCACAACAGGCTGCTATAGTTCTTCAGGTCAGTGTCCCCACTATCCATAATTGGTTAACTGCCGGATTTATCAGAGGGGAACAAATCGCTGAAGGGGCGCCCTGGGAAATCTTTTTAACCGATGACGATATTAAACGTCTCACAGCACAAGATGCCCCTGAAGGGTGGCTCCCTTTAGAACAAGCAGCCAAAGAATTAGGCGTCAGCAAACAAACGATTCTTAATTGGGTCAAATGCAAAAAAATAGAATACATTTATGTAACCAAAGGCAAGAAAAAAGGTTTAAGAATTAATATAAATTCAACCAGTTACAGGAAACAACTTAACATGTTTACCTAAATTTTCTTTATTGGAGGTTAGTATGAAACCATCCCTTCAGAGATGTTCGTCGGAACGGATGCCGCAGCCCTGCGTAGCTGAACCGTAAGTCCAAATCGTTCATCTGAAGGAAACTTCTTTGTGATTCTATAGACCTGTAATGTAAGACGATGGGCTTTCTCCCATACTTTAAGTTCTCTAAAATCTCTCATTTCCATCCCTTTTCAATGCTAACGGCTAACCGCACAGGTTGAAAAATTTTAACCGTAAACTGTTACTATTGGGGTTTTATATGGCTTTTAAGAAGTTCTTTTAATCCTTCCAGGGTCCCCTTCCATACTGCATCATCTCCGGCCATTATTGATACTATAATGTTCTTTTCTACACTGAGTTCAAGAGCTATCTCCTCATCTCCGACCTTGAATACAGCTTCACCCCATCTTTCAGCAGGCATACCTGTTGTTTCACAATCATAATCTGTTCTTATTTCTCCTGTCATTCTTATCTCGCTCATTATCTCCTCCTAAATTATTTTCCCATATAATTTTCAACCATCGCCTTTAACTCAGCCGGATTTCCGGATACCGACAATTCCCTTTCCCTAAAATTCAAGGAGTTACGTAATATTGGGTGGACTAAAGATTGGATACAATAAATCAACAGAGTCATATATAGACCTGTAAATTAAAAAAAGCAAGGAACGGCAATTTTTGTTTCCATAATAGAGCTTGCTTTTGCATTATGCCAGGCAAAAGTGCGACCTGTGCGGTTAGCTTTTAGCCATTAGCGATTAGCTTTTGGATAAAACTGTTCAACATCCTCTTTACCTCATTGACCTGTTGATTAAGTTCTCTATATGTTTCATCCTGTATATAATTGAGATCGCAAGCGAGAAGCATCTGATATTCCACCTCGCT
>DAOUSD010000189.1 GCA_030627405.1 Deltaproteobacteria bacterium | reverse complement strand
TTCCACTTTAAGTATATTTCTTGTTGATTGTTTTACTTTAAAAAAATCATCTATTCTGCAGCCCACAACCCACATTATTTTCTCCTGACTAAGCAGTATCGGACATTTAGCACGTTGAATTCTTGTAATCTTATTATTAATAAAATATTTTTTTACCTTCTGTGTACCGGACATACCAAATGGCTGAAACCTGTCACCAGGTCGAAAGTTTCTTAAAACCAAAGGGAAACTAAGTTTATCCATATCAAAAAAAGCAACATTATGTCCAGCGCGATGAATATCCGACAAGTTTTCAATGTCAATCCTGGAAAATTCAATATTTAAACCAACTTCCTTAATTAATAAGGATCTGGGAAATATCTCTTCTTTGAAGCCGGCTTCAGCTTTTAATATCCTGTATTCAAATGAAAGTTTATTCTCATCGCTTAATTTCTTATCCAAGTCACGCAATACCCTTTTTCCCCTTGAAAAGGAAACAGTATCCCCATCCCGTTTAATCCAGATACAATCGGGAAGGTCGATATGGCCAAAAGCGTGTCCGCTATTTAAAAGGGAACTAACAGAATCTATGTGCGAAAAGTTAATGCGCCTCAAATTTCCTTTTATTTCCGCAATTGCTTTTCTTATAACTCTCCTCTGGGCCGCAATATGCAATTCATTAATTAAAGAGACTGAAAGGATAACCGAATTATTCTCAGCAGCTAAAACAGCTTTATTGAATATGGGATTTATCAAATCATCTATCCATTCCTCTTCGGATCTTATAATTGATGCAAAACGGTTAATAGTTTCCACTATCCTTTTATTATAAGAAGATTTTAAATGTGGTATTAAATGATGACGGATTCTGTTCCGAAGGTATCTCTGGTCATTATTAGACTTGTCTAAAACAAACTTTAATTCATTAACCGCCAGGAATTCAAGTATTTCAGATTTGGTTAATTTTATTAAAGGACGAATAATTTCTCCATTTCTTACCGGTGGTATTCCTGAAATACCGACAGGACCGCTTCCCCGCAATAAATTCATTATTACAAGCTCTGCATTATCATCAGCATTATGACCGAGAGCAATCTTGTTGAACATGTATTTCTCTGCGATACTTTCAAAAAATCTGTAGCGAATAATTCTTGCTGCTTCTTCCAAAGACAACTTTTTTTCATATCGATATTTACTAACATCTTCCTTTTTAATATAACAAGGCAAATCAAGTTTGCGTGCAAGAGATGCAACAAACTCAGCGTCATCGTCTGAATCTTTTTGCCTGAGACAGTGATTTAAATGAGCAACACCGACTCTAAGGGAAAATCGTTTAGTCAATGAGAGTATAATACGAAGCAGAGCTACGGAATCAGGCCCGCCTGACACACCAACCAGAACTGAATCCCCCGTCCCGATCATACTGTGAGCCTTAATGGTTGCCTCTACAGTTTTTATCAACTTATTTTTGTAATCTTTGAGTGGTAATGGCATGAAAAATTGTTGTTTGTGACCTTTCGAGCCCATAGTATAGAAAATGTGTAACCGTTCACGGAATGTTGAAATTAGAAATTGGAAATTTGGCCTTCATGCTTTTGTACTGTTCTTCCCAATTTCCAATTTCAAGTTTCAAGCCGTGAACGGTTACATAAAAAGTTATATAAATCTAATATAACCCATAATTAATGTTTTTCAAATCATTATAAATTATTATAATTGTTGCCCTTGAAAAAATTATTTTATGAATTATTTTATACAAATGGTTGTGCTAGGCGGGGAGCTAGCGGTGCCCTATTCCCGAAATCCGCTTAATGCGGGGCTGAATTCCCTCTAAAGGGTTTTATCCTGGACGTTTTCGAGTCATCCTGACCGGTCGCTGCGCAACAGACACTCACGAACCTCGTCAGATCCGGAAGGAAGCAGCGATAAGTGATACAGTCTGTGTCGTGGATTGATCCCGGTCGAGTTTTGGCTTAAATGTTTCAGAAAAAGATTCAATAGAGGGTGCACAACCATACAACTGCTCCTTTCAATAACCACCTTGACATTCTTACATATAGCATTATTTTTGTTCAAACTTCCGGCCCTGAAAAAAGTGTGAAAACAACATATAGACTCAGATAATTAATTTCACAAGGCCGGAAGGAGGAGTGCGTATTATAGCTATACGTCACCGACTGATAACACAGTGAAATTATTCAACCTGTGCGGTTAGCCATTAGCGTTTAGCCGTTAGCATTGAAAAGGGATGGAAATGAGAGATTTTAGAGAACTTAATCAACAGGTCAATGAGGTAAAAAGGATGTTGAACAGTTTTATCCAAAAGCTAACCGCTAATGGCTAAAAGCTAACCGCACAGCTCGAAATTTTGACTTGGACTCACAAGTTAGGAAGAACAGCATTCAGCAAATCGATTACAATATGCTGGGTGACGACAATAGCGTTTTGGCAACATGCCTTTCCGTTCAAAAAGATTTTTGTTGCATTGCAAATATTAAAATCGAGAGTGAAATCATACATTTATACCAACCATATTGATTACAGAGAAAAACAACAACTTGCTCAGGCATTAGACATGCGGATTTCACCAACTATAGGAAGAGAAAATATATAACAATCGAATTTTCTATAGTGAACATTATGTAGAATCAATAAATACACATATCAAACCAATCCAGGCGACGGGAAGGGGCTCAGAGTACTGGTGCGGCAACTCATTGGCCCACGCCTGATTTCGGCCATTAAGTGCCTGAATAAAAAACTCAGCATCAAATATGTTTTTACACAAGGAGACAGCATTATGATTCCAGCCAAAGAAGAAGTTCAGTGCCTCCTCAATCAACTCCCCGACGATATAACCTTAGAAGACATCCAGTACCACATTTACGTTCGTCAAAAGATTGATCGTGGGTTAAGAGATGTCGAGGCCGGACGTATGATTTCAGAAAAGGAATTTGAAAAAAGGATGTCAAAGTGGCTCGAACCGTAAAATGGACTGAAACTGCTACCAGTGATCTTGAGGAGGTAGCCAAGTTCATCGGAAGAGATTCTCAATTTTACGCTGCCGCAATTGTGCGAGAGGTACAAGCAGCAGCTCGGTCTCTGAGGACTTTCGCAGAGCGCGGCCGGATGGCCGACTGAAAGCAATGCACCGGATATCCGAGAACTCTTCGTCAGGAGTTACAGACTCATATACAAAGTTACCCCTGACCATGTGTACATTTTGGCATTCGTGCACGGTGCTCGCGACCTTACTTCTCTGTGGATACGTCGTGGTGGTCCAGAGGATGCCGGCACTTAACAAGTCACTTGAGTGGACTGCAAGGATCTCACGGTTTGGGCAGAACAAAAAAGGGGTCAGGTCTACGTTTGACTCTTGTTAAAAATAAATAAGAGTCAAACGTAGACTCCCTTTCCATTTTTTCGCAAAAAATCGCTCAATTTAGGGTTCGCTCAAAAATAAATTTACATTTTCAGGCGTTGAGGCGCGAGGAGGGCGAATAGCACAAGCTATTTAACCAACGAGCAACGCAGCCATGCGGGATGGATCGGCGCATCAAAATGTGAAGTTATGTTTGAGCGAACCCTAAGATCGTCGTGATCACCGGATTTTAATGTTATTTCATATGGGTTCACGATGCGCCTGGATTTTTCCAGAAGCGCGAAAGGAGACACTATGAGAACCGCAACACTCATTATGCGAGGGTTGGCATGGATGATTATTGCCACGCTCTTCATACCTTCCGGAATAGCTGCACAGGATTTCGAGCAACCAGAGCAAACAGACAGGTTCAGGAAAGAAGAGCTGGATCAGATGCTTGCGCCGGTCGCCCTGTATCCCGATTCGCTGATCGCCCAAATACTGATGGCATCTACCTATCCGCTGGAGGTCGTCCAGGCCGAGCGTTGGGTGCAACAGAACAAAACGCTAACGGGCGATGCGCTGGACGACGCCCTGAAGGAAAAATCTTGGGACCCCAGCATAAAATCGCTCTGTAATTTCCCTGACGTGCTTTTTGCAATGAGCGACAAACTCGACCAAACCAGGAAACTGGGAGACGCCTTTCTGAGTCAAAAGAATGACGTCATGACGACCATACAGCAATTGCGACGAAAAGCCGAGAAGCAGGGAAATCTCAAGACAACCAAAGAGCAGAAAGTCATCCACGAAGAGGATGTCATCAGGATCGAGCCTGCCGTCCGTCAGGTTGTCTATGTGCCGGTCTACGATCCGCTCTATGTCTATGGTCCGTGGTGGTATCCTGCATATCCACCCTATTACTGGTACTATCCGCCCGGTGTAATTATCAGCGGCGGTTTTATCAGCTTCGGACCTCGCTTTTTTATCGGAATCGATTTATTCTCATGGAGCTGGTTCGACTGGCACAGGCACTATATTTATGTTGACTTGCATAAAGCGAGACGATTCCACAGATACCGCCAAAGACATGATTCCGGCCGGCATTTCTGGCGGCATGACCCTGTTCACAGAAGAGGAGTGGCTTACAGGAACAAAAAAACCAGTGAGCGATTCGGGCAGAGACTATCACGAAGATCGGCGCCTGGCAAGAAAATACACAGGTATCCGATAAGACACCATAAAACAAAGGCGGTTGAACCGTCGAGGAACTCCATCAAACGTCGGAAACCAGTGGATGTGTTCCAGGTAAGAACGGAACGTAAAAGGATTCAGCGCACCGAAAAACGCAGGGAAAAAACGGATGTATCCCGGGTAAGAACGGAACGTGAAAGGATGCAGCGCACCGAAAAAAGCAGGGAAAGGACT
>DAOUSD010000127.1 GCA_030627405.1 Deltaproteobacteria bacterium | reverse complement strand
TCCTGTTGATGGTATGAGCAGGTCAAGCCAGAAGAAACTTTATGATTTTATAAATAAAATCTCAAAAATAGAAAAAAAGATTAAAGACCTGACGATCGAGGAAAAGCTTTTGTATTTATCTGAAAAAACAAAAATCAAAGATATAATTGCAGAACAAGTCTTAAACGACATAATTATTATGACACGTAATCCGGATGTAAAATCCAGCGACTTTCTTTCATCAATAGCGCTTCATACAGATACGGATATTTATTCCTCTCGAGCAGAAAAAGTCTCACTAATGACCATGCATACAGCCAAAGGTCTTGAGTTCCCTGTAGTTTTTATTGCCGGTTGCGAAGATGGGTTTATACCAATGAAAAAATACGGAGATAAAGAACCGGACATTGAGGAAGAAAGAAGGTTGTTTTATGTAGCAATGACTCGTGCAAAGGAAAGACTTTATTTTACATATGCAAAAAAACGCAGGGTTTATGGAAAGATAGTTGCAAGAGAGGCCTCTCCGTTTATAAATGATATAGAAATGAGCTTAATAAAACATGAAGAGAGCCATTTTAAAAAGACAAAAAAGAAAACCGGTGTTCAGTTAAAATTGTTTTAATCCACAAATTTTCGTGAGTTGTTAGGTTAAATTTCCGACTGTTTGATAAAACAGAAAAGGGCGTTTAGAAATGAAAATATCCGATAAAACGATGGCTAAGGAAGCTATAGATATGTGGCGCAACAAAGACCCCAAAGAACAATTACGACACATTCGACTATCAATTGAAACTCTGGAACTAAACCAGATGCATTATGAAAACAGAGGAAACGAGAAGGGAGTTATAAGATCTGAAAACGCAAGAGATATACTTATCCAGAGGAGAACGGAAATAGAGTCCGAATTATAAGCCACATGTATTTTGGTGCGATATCAAGCTGTTAAGCGTTGCTCAGCCGTTTGATGCTATAAACTGCAAAAACCTGTTTCATATAGTGCGAAATATGAGATATTAACGCTGAAATATTTAAATAAAAAATAATCATGGTAGTTTGGCGCAAAAATAATAAAATCAAAAATGGGGAACACCGGCTAATCAGCGCCGAAGATGTACTTTCCGTATTAAAATAAAATTGAGGTAGAAGACGAAATTACATCATTCCATTGTTCCAATTGGGATGAAGCCCCTAAGTTCGCATCTCACGCAAAGGCGCAGAGAGTGGAGAGAAAAAAAGCTCAAAGATTAAAGGTGAAAGCAAAATAAGGCCTCATGTTATCCTTGACATAAGCCCATAAAAGCTGATAATTGTCCTTATATTAAGGATACCACACATGATAAGTAAACATATTCTCAAAGAAATAATCACAGCAAATGAGGAGTTTATCCTGAGGCACACGGGAGATATCGTGGCCAGGGAGGGGATTTTATTTCCTGAAACCGTAAGGAAGGTTGTGGTTTTCTACGGAGCAAGGAGAAGCGGCAAGACATTTATCTTATATGATCTTTTCAAGAAATACAGGGATGTTTCGCTTTATCTCGATTTTGAAGATGAGCGTCTGCTCGATTTTGAGCTCAATGATTTCAGGGTATTGAAAGACGTGTTTTTGGAGCTGAAGCCGCATTTAGCAGGAAAAAGACTGAGATTCCTGTTGGATGAGGTCCAGAACATTGATGGGTGGGAAAGGTTTTGCCGGAGGTCGGTAGAGCGGGAAGATATAAGGATTTTTGCCGGCGGATCATCTTCTATAATGATGCCCGATGAAATTCAGACTGAATTGAGAGGGAGAGCTTGGAGCATAGAGGTGCTTCCGTTTTCCTTTAGAGAATATCTGATCTCAAAACATATTGATATAAATGATAAAGGTCTTTCTTATGGATCCCAAAAGGCGCTTGTTAAAAAACACTTTTCTGAATATATGAAATGGGGCGGATTCCCTGAGGTTTCTTTGCTTAAGTCCGAGTTTGAAATAAAAAAGCTTCTAAAGGAATATCTTAGCGCAATGTATTTCAGGGATCTGGTGGAGAGATATAACATAACAAACATACCTTTATTAGATAGCCTCACAGACAGGCTCTTTTCCTCATTTTCCACGAAATTTTCTTTAACCGCCTTTTATAAACAATACAAGGGCCGGTTCCCTTTTTCAAAGGATTTGCTTTTTAGATATTACAAGCATTTTCTCCAGAGTATGCTCATCTTTGAGGTGAGGAAGTTTTCTGAATCCACTTACAAAAGGATGAGAAATCCCGCAAAAATATATCCTGTGGATACGGGGTTATGCAGGAGGACAACCTCTCTGGATGAAGGCAGGCTATTGGAAAATCTCGTATTTCTGGAATTAAAAAGAAAAGGACAGGAAGTTTTTTACTTTGATGAAAAGATAGAATGCGATTTTATAGCAAAAGATGAAAATGAAAGATTGTCTGCCATGCAGGTAAGCCTTGAGTTAAATGAAAAAAACAGAGAAAGAGAAGTAAACGGCTTGGTAAAAGCCTGCAAATGGCTTGGAACAAATAAAGGGATAATCTTTACCTGGGATGATGAAGAAACCTTTGGCGCAGAAGGTATTGACATTAAGGCGATTCCGTTTTGGAAGTGGCTGCTTGGTTAAGTGGGGGAAAGATGAATGGATTAAAAGATGAACATAGAACGTCCAACATCGAATAAAAAAACGCCCATCGGAGGTTCTTGAGCGATTCAGGCAACATTCTCCGCAGAATGTTGCAATTTCCACAATCACCCTGTTTGAACTTCAATATGGGGGTCGAAAAAAGCCAATACCGGCAACGTTCCGAGAATGCCCTTGCCAAATTTCTTCTGCCATTAAACCTTATTAATCCGGATCGTTCCTCTGCTATAGAAACCGCGACTATTCGCGCGCAACTCCCAGCCACTGGATGTCCCTGTCGATTGTGGCAGCAATTCAGGGCCGCAAGACCCGTTACCCAAGATCACCACTTTTGGTTGCATCCTTGATGCTTTTCTGCCGGTTTATTCTCTTTCCTCTTTTGTGCATGGGGACTGTTTGGTTGTTGAGACAAGAAAGATTTAGGAATTTTGGACACGGATTTAAAATGGATGGTTGCCCGGGTTAAATAGGAAGCTTTTTCACTTGACTTGGCGGGAGTTAGCAGATAGCCTGTATGTAATCAATGCAATTGCATACAGACTATAGGAACGAGGTGAAAAACATGGCTAAAACTGTAACTACGCGTTTAGACGAAGGGTATGTTAAAAAAATCGATGAAATGGCCGCGCGAAAAGGTATTGATCGCTCGGCGCTGTTGCGATCATTTTTTCTCTGTGCGTTAAAAGAGTATACTGTACGTGATTCTCTGGAAAACTATAGGAAAGGTATAACAACGCTCTGGGAGGCAGCTCAGACCTGCAATCTGTCGCTCTGGGAAATGATTCAGGAAGTAAAACGTGAGCATATCCACACTTCATATGACCTGAAAGAATTCAAAAAGGATTTGAGGGTGCTCAATGGATAAGGTCGTTTCCAACGCCACGCCACTCATTTATTTAGCTAAGGCAAATCAACTGAGCCTTCTCCAAAGCATGGTCAATCAGGTATTTATCCCCGAAGCTGTCTACAGGGAAGTAGTTGTTGAGGGTAAACGTCTGGGAGAAAAAGATGCCTATCGTGTAGAAAGAGCTATCTCTCAGGGTTGGATGATAGTTCAAGGTATCAAGATTATCTATCCTGTTGAGATCACAATCCACCCTGGTGAGGTAGAGGTTATCTCTCTGGCCAGGGAAAAGGGTATCGAAAGAGTACTCATGGATGATGCCAAGGCCAGGGCCGCTTCTGAAATGGCAGGTCTCAGACCTATCGGCACACTGTGGTTAATCTTGAAGGCTGTCAAAAATCACTTGCTTAACTTTGATCAATTTCTGTCTACCCTCGAGGATATTCTTGAGTCTGGATTCTATCTCAAAGAAGAAGTTTATCTAAAAGCTGTTCGCAAGGCCAGGGAGTTATCCGGCGATTGAATCCAACCTACCATTGTCGAAAGTTCGGGTCCATAAATATAAGTATACCTGAAGATCATAAGGGATTAAGTCTCAAGGTAAAAGAGTGGATATTGGAAAAACAAAGTTCAGGTAGCGAAACAGACTTCGATCAGGATCAAATCGAAATCATCCAGCGGAGTCCCTGATTTTCCGTGTTCGCTTGTAGCATACCAAAAATTTCTACAGACTCGTTTCCTAACGGGATAACCTCTAAGGCATTTTTCAAGGGTCTGCTATTATCCAGATGTAAACTAATCGTTTCACCACCCCAACTTCTTGATATTTTAGAATCTATCTGTCAAATCTTCATCCCTGCGCACCAATTACTGTAACCTGATAGTTTACAAAAAAATTAAAATCCAAACACGATTAATAAGCAATTAATAATTATTACAGGTAATTAAAATTTTATTTCCGCCGGATGATTTTTTGGCATCCGTATTGCTTTAATATCATCTTATATCTCACTGCCGTAATGTATAACACAAATCGGATAGGCATGAGTTTTTCATGGTTTGAATTTGATTATACTTTGAGCGAACCCTTGAAGCGGCAATAGTTTCAAAAAGTTAAAGCCTACAAAAAGAGGAGACCCTTTCAACAAGGAATATAATGGAAAAACTAAAGGTTAAAGATATTACTCTCCTCATGGATGAAAATCTTTCCATAAGGCCATCTGTTTCTGTAGAGGACAAAATTATGGATGCAATTGAAGTCATGCTTAAAAATGACCTCGACCGCATTGCCGTGACAAGCAAAGATAAAATCCTCGGCATGATAAAGCTTAAAGATGCGCTTAAAGTCATTGGACTAGAAGACGACCTGAAAAAAAAGGCCGCAAAAATTATTATCAGGCATGGACGTAAAATTATAATAGAGCAATAGGTATATTTTTTTTAATGACCATTATCAAGTTTAAACAATAAAGAAGGGAGGGGGTTAAATTATTGAATTCATCATTTTGAACAAGTAACTGATATTGAACATAATTATAAAAGGAGAAATATTGCTATGAATTTCTTTAAACACTTGGGAAGCTTTATGATGATGGGCGCAAGAGCCCATGCAAAATGGGAGCTTGATGTTTCAAGGACAATACTTGGTGACAAAAAGCGGCTTATTATACTGGGCTTGCTTACCATCCCTGCAATACTGGGCGGTATTGCTTTCGCGGATCAAATCGGCGGAGCCCTTCCGGAACTGCTTGGCGGGAAAAAGGCTTACAGCCCGGCTTTTTACAGTACAGGCATTTTTATCGTATCAATCCTTATTGGAATGGGTGCGGGCCTCATTACCGGCTGTATCGGAGCCGGCGGTGGTTTTATCATCGCTCCAGCCCTGATGAGCGCAGGGATCAAGGGTATCCTTGCAGTTGGAACCGACCTCTTTCACATCTTTGCCAAAGCGATAATGGGAAGCGTAATTCACAGGAAATTAGGTAACGTATCAGTGCCTTTGGCCTTAGTCTTCCTTATAGGTGCGATCTTAGGAGCAACGGCCGGAGGAGTTCTTAACCGTGTACTTTACGAGATCAACCCTGTTTTGAGCGATGCTTTTATCACCACTGTTTATTCAGTTATGCTGGGTTTTCTGGGCATTTATTCTTTGACAGACTTTCTTAAGGCCAGAAAGGCCACTGGTGCAGCAGATGAGGGTGCACATGGTGGAAAAAGCGAAGGCGCCGATATGGGCGGCCTTCCTCAAAAACTCCAGGCTGTTAAAATACCTCCTATTATTAAATTTGATTTTGATCTTGTACCGGGAGGCAGAGGCATTTCATGGGTATTTTTAGTACTCAGCGGAGCGCTTGTAGGACTTGCTGCAGGTATTATGGGTGTTGGCGGCGGATTTTTGACGTTCCCCATATTCGTCTATGTTCTTGGCGTTTCATCAATGACCACAGTTGGAACCGACATTTTCCAAATCGTTTTCACAGCAGGTTATGCATCAATAAGCCAGTACGCTATTTACGGCTTTA
>DAOUSD010000168.1 GCA_030627405.1 Deltaproteobacteria bacterium | reverse complement strand
TATAGACCTGTAATGTAAGACGATGGGCTTTCTCCCATACTTTAAGTTCTCTAAAATCTCTCATTTCCATCCCTTTTCAATGCTAACGGCTAAACGCTAATGGCTAACCGCACAGGTTGACATTTTTCAAAGGTCACTATACGTTAAAGCTTCTAAAAGGTGTCTTGAATTGAATGTAAATGCAATGTAAATATGGTTATCAAATCTTTCGGAACATTATTTTGACAAATACTATAACTGCGCGAAACATACATTCTACGAATTTTCGAATTCAAGAGAATATTAAAAAGGAGAAACCATGAAAGAGATCAGTGAATTGAATTTGCCGGCGGATCTTCGTTATGCGGATGATCATGAATGGGCCAGGCTTGAGGATGATAAAGTTAGAGTTGGTCTTGACGACTATGCACAGGATCAGTTGGGCGATATTGTTTTCGTAGAACTGCCACAGGAAGGGGATACTTTTAAAAAGGGAGAAGTATTTGCAACTGTTGAATCTGTTAAAGCTGTCTCAGAATGTTATATGCCGGTCGGCGGTGAAATAGTCTCTGTTAACAACGACCTTGAAGAATCTCCTGAACTGGTAAACAACAGCCCATATGGCGATGGGTGGTTTGTTGTGATCAATCCCGGTAATCCTTCTGAGATGGATACACTGATGACAAGTGAAGCCTTCCTGGAAAAATTGAAAGGAACAGAATAAATGCGTTTTCTTCCTCATACCGGCGAAGATATTAAATCAATGCTGCAGGTTGTTGGAGCTGATAATATTGATGATCTTTTTTCAACAATACCTGATGATTGTCTTAGTAAGGATGATTTGGCCCTGCCTGAAGCCTTGACCGAGTGGGAATTAGACTCTCATATGTCCGCTCTTTCCGACACTATGGCGGTATCACCGGATTATAAGGTTTTCATGGGTGCAGGCAGCTATGAACATTATATACCTGCTTCAGTATCTTTCCTGCTTGGCCGGTCGGAGTTTGTGACTTCTTATACTCCCTATCAGCCGGAAATAAGCCAGGGCACGTTGCAGGCAATTTATGAGTACCAGACACTTACAGCCCGTCTTTTGGGAATGGAGGTGGCAACCGCTTCACATTACGACGGCGCAACAGCTCTTGCCGAATCGCTTCTTATGGCAGTTCGTATAAGCAAAAAAAGAAAAGTGGCTGTCTCAAGGTTGATTCATCCTCTCTATCGTCAGGTGGTTCGAACTTATTTTGAGCCTACCGGATATCAAGTAATTGAACTTCCCTATCTCAAAAACGGTTTGACTGATCTTGCAGGGCTTGATGAACTCAATGATCTTGCGGCTGTTGCAGTTCAGTCCCCTAATTTTTTTGGATGCATTGAAAACCTTAAAGAGGCTGGAAAGAAGATCCACAATAAAGACGCTCTTTTTATTACATGCTTTACAGAAGCTCTTTCATACGGGCTTCTAAAAAATCCAGGCAGCCAGGATGCCGATATTGTATGCGGTGAAGGTCAAAGCCTGGGCATTCCCCGTTCATTCGGCGGACCGGCTCTTGGCATGCTTGCCGGCAGAAAGAAATATATGCGCAGCCTGCCGGGACGCCTTGTTGGTAAAACTAAAGACCTGGACGGAAAAAGAGGTTTTGTTCTCACACTTGCAACAAGAGAACAGCATATTCGCCGCGAGAAGGCTACTTCCAATATCTGTACAAACAACAGCCTTTGTGCTCTTGCTGCCGCAATTTATATGGCCTCAGTGGGAGGTACCGGAATAAAGAAACTCGCCGGGCTTAATCATGACAAGGCTGAATATCTAAAGCAGGAATTGAAGAAAGCAGGATCTAAAATTATTTTTGAAAGCCCGACATTTAATGAATTCGTGGTGGAATTTCCCGAAGGTTTTGATTCTGTCTATGATCGTCTTCTGGAGAAGAAAATTGTAGCAGGTCTCCCTCTAACTGAATACTATCCGGAACTTACAGGCCACTATCTTTTATGTGTGACGGAGACCATGTCAAAAAATGACATGGATATTCTTGTCAGGGAGGTTAAACTATGAAGGAAACCGTGGGCACCACAGGACTTATTCTAAATGAGCCGCTGCTCTGGGAGAAAGGGAAAAAAGGAAGATGCGGTTATTCTTTGCCGCGGCGTGATGTGGACTTTTTTTCTCTTGATCAGGAACTTAGAGGAGAAGGCCCTGATTTTCCTGATTTGAGCGAGGTTGATGTAGTACGACATTACACCAGACTTTCCCAGTGGAATTTCGGGGTTGATACAGGCATGTATCCGTTGGGTTCATGCACCATGAAATACAGTCCAAAGACAAACGAAAAGCAGGCAGGGCTTTCAGGCCTTGCCGGAGCTCATCCCCTGCTCCCCCAGGATCTTTCTCAGGGAACGCTGAGGATGATGTATGAACTTGAGCGATATCTTGCTGAAATTACCGGCATGGATGCAGTAACCCTTCAGCCTGCTGCGGGAGCGCATGGAGAGCTTACAGGCATGTTAATTATTCATGCTTATCACAAAAACAGAGGTGCGCAGCGTTCCAGGATCCTTATCCCCGATACAGCCCATGGCACAAATCCGGCGACCGCAACCCTGTGTGGTTATAGTTCTGTACAGGTTAAGTCCAATGAAAATGGAATTCTTTCCGCTGAGTCTGTTGCTGATTTAATGGATGAAGACACAGCCGGAATAATGCTGACAAATCCGAACACGCTTGGCCTTTTTGAAGAGAACATCAGGGAAATAGCCGAGATTGTTCATTCCAAAGGAGGAATTGTTTATTGCGATGGCGCAAACCTGAATGCTGTAATGGGTATAGTAAAAATGGGAAAAATCGGAGTTGACGTAATGCACCTGAATCTGCACAAGACATTTTCCACACCACACGGTGGAGGAGGCCCGGGTTCGGGGCCGGTTTGTGTGAAGAAGCATTTTGAGCAATTTTTGCCCGTTCCCCGTATTGTTGAAGATAAAGGCAATTATGCGTTTTCTGATAATTATCCCGAATCTATCGGCAAAGTGCAGGCTTTTCATGGAAATATTGGAGTTATTATCAAGGCTTACAGCTATATCATAAGTATGGGGCCGAAAGATCTGAAGATGGCCAGCCGGCTTGCTGTTTTAAATGCAAATTATATAAAAGAAAGCCTGAAGGATACTTTGCACCTCGCATATGACAGGCCATGTATGCACGAATGCGTGTTTTCCGATGAAAAACAGAGGGACGACCACGTTACCACCTTTGATATGGCCAAGCGCCTTATGGACTACGGCTTTCATCCCCCAACCGTTTATTTTCCGCTTGTGGTTCACGGGGCAATCATGGTTGAGCCAACGGAAACAGAGTCAAAAGAAGATATCGACAAATATATTGAAGCATTTAAGGCTATTGCGGATGAGGCAAAAGAAAACCCGGATCTGCTGCACAATGCTCCAGGCAAAAGCAAGGTAAGAAGACTTGATGAAGTAAGCGCTGCCCGCAAACCGTGCCTTGCAGGATAATGTTATGTCGAATAATCAGCCTATGGAAATAGTAATTGTCGGTCTTGGAGCAGGCGGGCTCTATTCTTCAAAGAGCGCTCTGAGTTATAACCGGAAGTGCCATGTAACCATTATTGAGAAGAGAAATTTTGATCAGTTTTCTCCCTGCGGTCTTCCCTTTGTTATCGAAGGCGTTGTTAAAGATTTTGATGAGCTGAAATATAATGTGCCTGAAGTAAGAAACAGGCTGAGCAAGCTTCTTTTTCACGAAGTTGTTTCCGTTGATGCGGAAAGAAAAACAGTAAAAGCACTTGACCTGGCGACTTCAAGGGAGAAGGAGATCAAGTATGATTCATTGATACTTGCAACAGGCGCATCGCCGATTATCCTCGGAGTTCCCGGTGCAAAGGAGCTTGCTGGCAGAGGAGTTCATTTTGTATCTGATATTGATAACAGTGAAGCTCTTCTTCAGGCTGCCAAATCTTCCGGCAAAAAGAAAGCCGTTGTCGTGGGCGGAGGCTCTATCGGCCTTGAGATTGCGGTCGGGCTGAAGAAACTTGGACTTGATGTGGCAATAACAAAGAGAACCCCTTCTCCTTTTCCGCGAAATCTGGAACCCTCAATGGGGAGTATTATAATTGAACATCTTGAACGTCTTGGAATCAGAGTTCTTTTTGGTAAAGGAATAGACCGCATAAATGGAAAACATAAAGTTGAGTCTGTTGAAATCGGTGCTGAAAATATTGACTGCGATATAGTTGTTATGGCTGTAGGGATGAAGGCTAATGCAAGGATTGCTGAATTGGCGGGCGCAAAAACGGAAAGAAAATCAGTTGTTGTAAACAACAGGATGGAGACATCTGTAAAAGATGTGTATGCAGTTGGCGATCTTGTACAGACTTATTCCAGGATAGATGGGACGCCGGTCATTATGCAGCTTGCCACCTCTGCTTACCGGCAGGGGATGGCGGCTGGAATAAATGCAGCAGGAGGCAACAGCCCTTATCCAGGGGCTTTGAACACATTCGTCACGGTTATAGGCGGTCTTGAAATTGCTTCAACCGGCTATACTCTGGAAACCGCAAAAAGTCTGGGTTATGAGGCAAAGGCATTCTTTACAAAACGGGAGGTAAAACCACATTATATGCCTGATGCTGAAGAAATCAGCATTGGAGTCATCGTTGAATCAAGCACCGGAAAGATCCTGGGTGCGCAGGCTGTGGGGAAGGAAGGCGCTGCATGGAGAATTAATTTGTTTGCTCTTGCCATACACGGCGGCATGACTCTCTATGATATTATGGATGCCGAGCTTGCTTACAATCCTCCTGTTTCGCAGATGTATGATCCGGTATCTCAGGTTGCGGAGATAGCCCTTAAAAGGCTCAGATTACCTCCAAAAGAATGTAAAAAAATATTTTTTCCTGTTAATTAGTGTTTAGACGAAAACTCAAACCATCTGAAATTATAATCAATTGGATGCTATTCTCAAATCGAGGATTTTTAGCTGTTAGCAATTAGCCTTTAGCTTTGTTTTTAGCAGTTAGCTTTTAGCAGTTAGCTTTTAGCAGTTAGCTTTTAGCTAAGAGCTAACCGCTAATGGCTAATAGCTTTAATTAAACAGATAACACATTCAGCTAATAGCTG
>DAOUSD010000094.1 GCA_030627405.1 Deltaproteobacteria bacterium | reverse complement strand
ATCGTTCATCTGAAGGAAACTTCTTTGTGATTCTATAGACCTGTAGTGTAAGACGATGGGCTTTCTCCCATACTTTAAGTTCTCTAAAATCTCTCATTTCCATCCCTTTTCAATGCTAACGGCTAACCGCTAATGGCTAACCGCACAGGTCGAAATTTTTTATCTGAAAGTCTATAGTTCTTCACGTTTGAGCATTTTGATAATTCGAGGGATATCTTCGACATTTACAGGTTCAACATTTATGAAATTGTAAGTGTCCCGTTCCAGCATAATTATTTGAGGAATATCGACATGAGTATTCCGGTCGTCTTTTAGCGCGGTTACGATAACCTCCCTCCCCCGTGTTGGTCCAAGTATATAAAGTTTTGCATTGTTGGCCCATAAGTCATTTAACTTCTTTTTTATGGGATTATTCTCATCATCTACCTTGCCGTCAGCAGCAAAGATTATATCGTTTACTTTTTGTATCTTAAATTCAAACTTATATCGACCATATGCCGTAGGAAGCGTTATTGCAATAGCCAGGAATAAGAGGAGCATGAGAAAGAAATACCCTGTTTCCCAATGCTTGAACTTTAATACCCTTGAAATATTCAATAACAAGTAAACCAAAAGCCCGATAAGAACCCAGAATGAGTATGAAAGAAGGACGCTGCCAAAACGTATGGGCTTTATCTTGCGCAGGTCCGGCATTATTTTTTTTGCCTCATCATTCACAGGCTTAAAAAAGGTAAGGATGTTTTCCCGCAATATCTTGATTTTTTGTATGGAATTATTCACAATTTTGTAATTGGCAGGTATTATTACCAATGATGAAAAGTCCGCCTCACTGGTTAAATGACCGCTGAGGAGCTCCCGGATATCAGAGAGCGCTGATTTAACAGCCATGTAAAGTTCTTTATGTAATTTATCGTTGAGACGAATATTTAGTAATGTTCGGCAGGTTATGGATTCTCTGAAATCTCCATTAAATTTGAACTCCGATACCTCATTTATCTCAAAGTCCTTTTGGAATTTTTCGATCATGGAACGAAGCGAACCAGTCTTTGTTGAACTGAATTGAGCATTCGAATAAAACTCCGATAGAGATCGGGAAAGCCAATCACGTGTTGGGCTTTCAGCAAAGATCAGCCTCTCATAAAATCTTCGTTGGAATTCGTTGACACGAAGATTGTCTTTGGCAGGAGCAAAAACAAGCAGTTTGTTTTTCATTAAATCTACTGCATGTGATAAAAGACGCTCCTGACAAATAATATTTGAAGAAAGATTTCTCACCGCCCAATTAGAGGTGAGGCCTATGTTTGCAGAAAGCGCCAGGCAAAGAAAAAGTATGTAGTGAATGGCATTATGCCTGATCCATTCTATGATTATCAATGGATTTTTTTTTATTGCCTGTTTTGAGAGCTTTGCTCGCTTTTCTTCCGGAGAAAAAAATGGTCCTACAGGAATTAAGGCAAGAACAAGGCATGTAACCAGAATAAAGAGAAGAATGAGGTCCCATCTTTGGAAGTGGGTAAAAATGTCCTGAAGAAATTGATACCCCGCCTCTTTTACATATTCATCGGTATAGTGCACTACCCCGTAGAGATTGTAAGCCCTGAGGCGGGCCACAATAATGGCGTTGCCGAGCCAAAAAAACAGGACAGCCAGACTACCGAGACTTCCGGCAACGACTCCTATATTCTTGAGTACTTCGACAGCAGAAATAAAACTATATTTCTGTGACATATTAGTCTGCTTCAACTTCATAGCCTTTCCAAACAATTTGAAAAATTTCTCTATGCTTGCGCCATGAGCTGCCGCTATCTATGCCGATTTTTCCCCTTGCAGCAGCTTATCCGGCCGCTCGACAAAAATCATCTCGATTAAGGGCTCCGTCAAAAATAAGTTGGTAGAATTTGCGCCCGAATTTGCCGTAGATTTAATCGATCCGATTGAGCAAAATCGCAGGAATAGCGAGCTATTTCGAGGACTTTTGCGATTGAAGATCGGTTAAAGATATGGTGAAGTCGGGATGCAAAAATGTCAAGTTATTTTTTGCCGAGCCCTAACGCCATCTTAAAAAATCTTATAACACAATTGAACAAAAAAGAAACTCATAATTTCATGTTGTCTGCCTCCCAAATCCCCTTGCTCTATCAACAAAAAATCAAAATAGTGCTTGTCAAGTGTTTTTAATGACTTATCAGGGAAACGTCAAAGTCAGTGCTAAAGTGCTAATATTTAGAGTTTGTGGGGACCTCAAAATCCGAAATACGAATATCGAAACTCGAAACAATATCTAATTTCGAATATCAAATGACCAAAATATATCAGGCACTTATGCAATATCTATGGCGCTCCACCATGTTTAAAATTTTGAATTTTGGTCATTCGTATTTGTTTCGGATTTCGAGCTTCGTGCTTCGAATTTATTGAAAATTGAATAAGTAAGCAATTCTTGTGAATTCAGGAAGTTATTAGCCTAAATGACGTGGCCCTGAATGGCTTATGGAGGGAAACAATGATCAAGAGTGCAGTAGAGGCTTTGAGACAAGTCGGCTCTTCCTTCAAGCTTGGAGCCTTTTGGAACAATTATTCAGCCGATAATAGAGGATGTATTGGCTAAACATAAGAAAGATAAATACAGAAAGAGCGCTATATTGACTCCGGTTATTATGGTTTGGCTTGTTCTAACATTGACTCTGCGAAGAGATATCAATTATCCCAAAACTCTCAACTGGCTGGTATCCGGGCTACGTTGGCTGTGTCTTGATCTGCCGGCCAAACTCGTAAAAGACGGTGCGATCAGTCATGCTCGTGTCAAATTGGGAGTGGCTGTATTCCGTGATATCTTTTACAAATTTGTTTCGTCATTCACATCAATTAACCCTGATTTTTATGGATGGGTAACTGTAATGTTTAATGGAACATCAATGACAATGCCGGATACCAAAAGTAATCGAGAGAAGTTCGGAAAACCTAAATCAAATCGCGGTTCCGGAGCATTTCCCCAAATGAGAGCGGTTGCAGTACTGATACTCCTATTAAACAGTTGGGAAACCAAACCTCTTGAAATATAAGGAAATCATTTTTTTTCTTTCCTCACCATACAAAATTTTCGAGATTCATAGGATTCCTGATTCCCACCATTTTAAAGTATCTCTTTTGGTCTGAAGTAGTATCGGTCACTTTTCGGAAGGTCTTGGTTCTATCTTCCCTCTCGGAAAATCTCACCTTGTATTTTATCAGCCTGGACTTCGATATTTCTTCTAACGGTTCCATCACACACTTGCCCTTTAAGCAATCTATCTCAAATATTCTTTTCAGCAGTAACGCTAATATGCAGATGAAAACATGCGCCCTTACCCTCACTGCGAGCCAATGCCTTATCGGCCTGATATCAACAAAGTTCTTCAGGTCATCAAATAACATTTCAACTTCTTTTAGGTTTTTGTAAGACTCAACAACCTTCTTTGTTTCCAAATCCTGCCTGCTTGTTGTGAGAATAAATATCCCGTCCATCTTTTCTTCATAATCAATGACCTTCTGATTCAGACCGTAGCCGCAAGCTTTCTGAGTCTCTTTGTTCCGTTCTATATTGAAAAATTTTCTAAATCTGCTTTTATACCCCTTAAAAATGCCTCTGAGCTTTTTTTCTCTTTCAACGATTCCCTGTTTTTTCTTATCACTTGAAAACAATTTATCCAATGCTTCTGCCAGGGTTGCAATGGCAGCATCTCTTTTCTTTTTTGCGAGACTCTTTCTTTCGTTGTTGAGACAAATGACAGTCCTTGGATTGTCCTCATATTGCCCTTGATATTTCTTGATCAACGTAAATATCTTTCTGCGAATCTTGCTGTCTGGTACAACCCTTACCAATATTTGTTTATAATTTGCGTATGTTACTTCGTCCTTGTTTTTAAGGTTTAAAATCATTTTTTCCAGGGACGCAAAAGTTTTATCATTGAAATTTGTATCTTTTTTGTTTAATATCTTTTTGCTTTTCCATATCAAAAAATTAGACACTTCAATTTGTTTCTCTTGAATTTTTAAACCATTGTAGTTCTCATAATCTTTGTCTTTCAACTCGTTTTCTGAAAACAACATGGCCATTATCTCACTTTGACGATGTTTAACACCCATAATGTAATCAAAACCTTCTCCTTTGATCCTGCTCAGATTTAGCTTGGTTATCATTCCACGGTCTCCAACAAAGGTGGTCTCCTCTATGTTGTATGTCTCCTTAAGTTCTTCAACAACTTTGGTTACTGTGATTTCATCCTTGGTGTTCCCTTCAAAAACAAAATGCTTTATCGGATAGCCTTCGTAGGAAGTAACTACACCTATAACAATTTGTTCCAGATCCGGTCTGCTATCTCTGCTATGACCGTTGGCAGTGATCGGACAACTCGTAGAATGGAAAAAGGTCGAAGTTATATCGTAAAATGTTAACTTGACGTTGATGCTGAAAAGGTTCTTCATTTTCTCAAACAGGGCAAACTCAAGCCCGTCTTTTATCGCCGGAAGATAATCCATGCTTCTGTAAAAACATTCCACATCAAGGGGCAGTTCGTTATAACCTTTCATCGCTTTGTAACAGGTCCGCTCTATCCATTTCGTCGCACCAGGTTTGCTTAACGGATCGACACAACGATTGACCACCATCATCTCGATATATTTTTCCGCTTCGAGCCTTACCTTCATTTTTTTCTGCCTGAGTTGAGATCTTATCATTTGAGATAATCCCATTTTATCCCACAGCTTCCGCCAAAGGATGATGCTTCCATACTCTAAGGATTCAAGTATTTCGACATCTTCTGAAAGGGCATATTTTTCTACTTTGAAGATTTTAATTAATCCGTCAATCAGGCTATTAATATCCTTGTCACCGAATCGTTTTATGTTGCCTAAATTCGCTATATTCCGGGTCGTTGATCCTTTCCCCTTTATGTGAACTGATTCGCTAATGACCAAATATTCATAGGCCCCCGACTTCTTCTTCGATTTTACGATTCTCAGAAACATAGTGATAGATCCCAAAAGATATAGATAAAAGGAGTTGCTACATCTCGACTTTAAGATGTTGTTGAGTTCGTATATTTTCTACTACATAATCAGCACCATTTTTATAAAACCACTTTGCACGTTTGTCAAGCAGTATTATGCCTATTCTACAATATTTTCCTCACCATATTTTTTCGGGTCTATCAGTATGCTTGCTGAAAATGTAAAGATCAATAAAACGAGGTGCTTAATAAGAACGGGATTGCCGGGAATGAGCGATTTTAGGGCTTAACTGTTTAATAGGAGATTTAAAACAGGTAGAAAAAAAGGCGCTTTTCCTTTAAAAAGGTTTTACCAATAAACCCAAAAAGAAAGGAGAAGCGCCATGAAAGTGGAAATTAGTGTACCTGAAGCGGTCAGTATTTTCAAGGAAATTCAAGAGCAACCGGAGCAGCTTTACGAGATGATCAGAACCGATATCAGAGAGACAATTGGTCAATATCTTTCCGGGCTAATGGATGCGGAGCTTACGCATTTTCTCGGCAGAAAGCCCTATGAACGTATGCAAGGGGAGGCAAATCATCGTAATGGCTCCTATGATCGCAACTTTACGTTAAAAGGTATCGGCGAAGTTGATCTTCAGGTTCTGCCTTAAAGATCCATCTGGATCGTGATGGCTCGACCGATACCCTCCATCTCAGTGAAAGAAATCGATCCTGCCGGATTGATTAGCCGCTTCTTGCTCACCGTTGTGAGCTGATCGGCCATAGCTTTGGCCTTTTTCCCACGAAACATTACATATGTTTCGCTTGGGTAGAGTTTACTAACACTACTCGTCAGGGGCACGACTTGGACTCTATTAAGGAACTGATTAGCAGCATCATTGCTTACGATGACCGCCGGTCGCTGCTTTCGGATTTCACCACCGATGGAAGGGTCAAAATTAATCCACCACACATCACCTCTCTTCATTATTTATGTCTCCAAATGTGCCTTCGGCCCACTCAAGGGCCTCGGATTCCCGGACCTGATCAGCAGACATCTCTTTATATGCAGCATATATATCATTCTTGACAACATGCGGGCGAACTAACTCCTGGATAAAATGACTGATTTTTCGTGGCCCAATAACTGCCCGTAAGCCGTTATAGACCTCCTCGTCTATGGTCAATGTAAGTTTCCTTTGCATCATAAACACCTCCTCGGAAATTGCACGTATAGTACACGTGTATTGTTTATATGTCAAGGAGCTATAAATATTTTCTAAGGGGCAGAACGCTGAACATCTGCGGCTTGCCCACAGAATGTTTTTGTGTACGCCCGGCATGGGTGAGAACTAATGGGGTGACCCCTCCGCTTCGGGCGGGAAGTCCCCTATACGTGAATCCTGTTAATGTGCTTAACGCATTAACAAAAGTATTAGCCGAAGGCAAGGGCGGAATCGTGAGGTTCTGTCTGAAGGAAGCTGGAGTGCAAAACTATGAGCCGACGAATAGAAACAGCATACAAGTCCAAGTTTCCAGGTAAGTTAGCACAACATAACAAAGCCCTGGGTGCAGGAGATATGGTAAATGCTGCGGTTGTGTAGCAAAAATTCACGTTCTTATCCGGGGAGATCTGTCCGGCATGCGGCTTTTTGATGTTTCATTGAAAAAGTGTACCGACAAAACCATGCCCCCATATTTTCCAGCTCCCGCAACAGGGGCACTTGTTCCGGCCTGGTCCATGGGAAATCTTTCTCCATGTCAAAAATTTGCTTGAGT